>JABMQA010001279.1 GCA_013203545.1 Bacteroidota bacterium | reverse complement strand
GAATTGAATAAATTTATCAAATATTGCCATCATGGAAATAAAGATTCGTCAATTGAAAATGTAAGTATCAGCCATAGTCCTCTGCTCGATTATGAATCCTTTGATGTAGTGGATGAAAATCCCGAAAGCAGTAAATTGGACCTTGTTACTTAACGAATTTCAGGGTGACAGAATCACCTTCCGGATCGCTAAAAAATTAACGAATATGAAAAAACATCTTATTGCACTTGTAGCCATGTTTAATGTTTTGCTTGTCAGCATGTCTTTACATGCACAAACATTCACCCTACAGACAGAGGATATTATTACACTCTTTTGGAATTCTAGCGCTGCTCCAGCCATTACTGACTTCGATGGGGATGGCATGCTGGATGTATATGTAGGCGGTTCTTCGGGAGCATGGGAATACTGGAAACAGGATTACTATCACTCAAATTCCTTTCAGCCAGGCGTGGACCCCACGTCTCTTTATGTTGGGGCTAATGCTGCCCCGGCATTTGCCGACCTTGATGGAGATGGTTTGCTGGATTTACTTATTGGAGAAGAAAACGGACACATCACACATTTTGAACAAAGTTCCCAACAATCAATCTATTTTAACTTTGTTACATCCAACTTTTGTTCAATAGATGTCGGATCCTACTCAGCACCAACACTTACCGATTTCAATGGAGATGGCATGTTGGATCTGATAGTAGGAGCACAGGATTATGCACAACACTTTATACAAGAGTTTCCAAATTCCCTTAACTTTTTATTGACCAACGCACAATTTGTAGGTACTATAGGCTCCAGGCTTACCCCAACATTTACCGATCTTGATGGAGATGGATTGCTCGATATGTTTGTTGCCTTTGGAACTTATAAGATAAAACGTTTTGAACAACTCTATGCAAATACAGCTGAATTTCAGTACGTAGCGGAGTTTGAATTAGGAAGTACTTCTTATTCCTTCCCGGTATTTACGGATATGGACGGTGATGGAAAACTGGATATGTTGATTGGGCAAATCGCAGGGCTTGTCGATCATTTTGAGGTTACATTCGCATCGATTAACCAATCCTGCGTTACTACGGCAGCTGCCGAATCTATTACAGCATCATCTGCCATTCTTGGGGGAAATATAACTGACAACAATGGTCACCTGATCGTACACCGTGGCGTATGTTACAGTTCCACCAATGTAAACCCGACATTAGCCGACAACAAGGCTTTCATGGTAAGTTCAGCCGATTCCTTTTCTGCAACCGTAAGCGGTTTGTCAGGATATACAACCTATTTTTACAGGGTCTTTGCTATCAGTTCTCTTGGTGCTTTTTACGGGCCCGTTAAAGTTTTCTCAACTCAATTTGCCGTGGAGCTTACCTCAAATTTTAATTCAATTGATGTAGGGGGCTATTCAGCCCCGGCAATAAGCGATATTGATTGCGATGGCTTACTGGATATGCTAGTTGGTGAAAATGCCGGGAATATCAATCACTATGAACAGGATACAATCAATGCAAGCTCCTTTTCTCTGATTTCGGAGCAGTTCAGTTCAATTAATGTAGGGCACTATGCTACTCCGGCCATATCCGACATGGATGGGGATGGTTTACTCGATTTGCTGGTGGGCGAAGAAGATGGAAACATCAATCACTATGTGCAGGATACTTTCGATTCTTATACTTTTACTTTGCTTACCACTACTTTTAACAACATTGATGTTGGAGACTGGTCAGCACCATCCATCACTGATCTCGACGGGAATGGCATGCTGGATATAATGATTGGAGCAGGTGATGGAAAGATATCTCATTTAATGCAGCTGATACCCAACACCAATGTTTTTATTTTAGCGAATCCGTTTTTTAATTCAATCACTGTAGATGCTCATGCAGTCCCAACATTTACCGATCTTGAAGGTGATGGACGAATAGACATGCTGATCGGTGAATACAACGGCGAAATACACCATTACGAGCAAAGTGAAATGAACTCTGCCTCATTTACATTCAGGACAGATGGTTTTAATTCCATTGATGTCGGGCATGAATCCAAGCCAATGTTTACAGACCTTGATGGTGACGGCATGCATGATCTTCTTATCGGTGAGTATGCCGGGAATATCAATCACTTCCATTCAATAAGAGCCACTATAAATGCTGCGTGCTTAAACACTTCCATTCCTATGATGATTGGTGAGACATCAGCAGTTTGTGGCGGGGATGTTACCGATGACAACGCACATCTTATTACACGTAGAGGCATATGTTATAGTGCAACCAATGCCTCACCAACATTTGCTGACCATAAACAAAGTATGGGAAGTGGTGCAGGTGTATTTTCGGGTACTATTTCCGGCTTGTCTGCCGATTCAACCTATTATTTCAGGGCTTTTGCAAGTAGTTCTCTTGGGCCTTTTTATGGTGAAGTTCAAACTTTATCTTTTCCTGATAAATTTCCGGGAACCACCCTTGAGTTCGATGGCAATGATGATTACGTTCAAATTAGTATCAATTCCCCTGAAACTAATTACACCTATGAATTGTTTTTTAAAACCACTGATCAAAATGCTAAAATATCATCTGTGCGACACCCTACCCTGGGAGGGGCAACAGACAGGAATCTGTATCTTGAAAATGGCAATATATTTCACAGGCTATGGCAGGAAGAAATCATTGGTTCTTCAGGGCAAAACTATGCCGATGATACCTGGCATCATGTCGCAGTAGTGGTGGAATCCGGCGTAGGCCAACGAATTTATGTGGATGGTGAACAAGTGGCTGCCGGTACAAAAGATCAATCAGATTTCGATTGGGACACCTCCCTTGATATTGGTTATGATGATACTTATTTTGATGGGAAAATAGATGAAGTCCGCCTTTGGAATATTGTCAAGTCAGAGATTCAAATTCGTGAAAACATGTACCTGGGTCTTGCAAAATTTGAAACCGGGCTGATCGGGTACTGGCAATTTAATAACGGAAACGGCACGGTATTAACTGATTTTACCTACGATGGTCATGATGGAACCTTGATGAATATGGATAATTCGGACTGGATTGAATCTACAATTCCATTCGGACCTGGTGAGGCTGATTCGCAAACAGAAGCTTCAGGAAACGTTGTTTTTGCAGGAACGAACCTTAGCATGTCTTTCAATTCGCAAAATGGGGCAGAGCTTACCGTTACCTGCATCAATTTATATCCAAATACAGACCCCATTGGAGCAGAGACTATTTTTAAAAATCAATATTGGGTGGTTAACCGTTTTGGAACCGGAACATTTACTGCAAATGTATCTTTTAAAATCAATGAGGACTTAACTGCCCGGGATGAATCCTATCCTTTTACAATTTCCCTGTTCACACGATCCGGCAATGCCGATACAGATTGGATTCATATGGCGGATGCAAGTTCTGTGGACGCAGCAACGGATGTGGCTGTTTTCAACGGAATTTCTGATGTTGGTCAATTCATAATCGTTAGAAAAAAGAAGCCGGTAATCGCGGCTTTAAAATCACTTGATTTTAATCTTGTCACTGATCAATTCAATTCAACAGACTTCGGGCATGGTCCGGACCCAACCTTTACCGATATTGATGGTGACAACTTGTTGGATATGATTATTGGTGGAGCATATGGAAGACTGAAGTATTATGAACAAGATAGTTTGAACACGCCCTCCTTTTCCCTGGTAACAGAAAATTTCAATTCAATATTTGTTGGGAACAGTGCAAGTCCGGCATTTACCGATCTTGATGGTGATGGCTTGCTGGACATGATTATTGGTGATTTTTTAGGGGAACTAAACCATTATAAACAAAATTCCAGGAATGACACCTCCTTTTCTTTGGTAACGGAACAGTTCAATTCAATAGATGTTGGTGACGATGCAACCCCTACCTTTACCGACCTTGATGGTGATGGCTTGCTGGATATGATTATTGGTAATTTTTCCGGAAAACTCATTCATTATGAACAAAATAGTATAAACTCTACCAATTTTACATTAGCAACAAATAATTTTAATTCTATAGATATTGGAGATCGTTCATCATCAGCATTTACCGATCTTGATGGTGACAACTTGCTGGATATGATAGTTACCGGAATGGGAGGCAAACTGTACCATTATGAGCAAAATAGCATGAACTCAGCCTCCTTTTCATTGGTAACAAATCAATTTATTTCTTATAATGGAATTTATAACCCAAAACCTGTCTTTTCTGACCTTAATGGCGATTGTGTGTTAGATTTAATTCTTGGAACACCTATCGGATGGATGTATTATTACAAACAGGATATTATGGATTCGATTGGTTTTTCTACATCAAAAACCGGAGTAAATTCTGAGACAAAAAGTTATTTTATCAAAGCAAAAAATCTGCTGGATGATTTGAACATCGAGTCTCCTGAAGGGTTCTCAATTTCGCTTTCTGCGGATACAGAATTTTCATCTTACCTTGCCATCACCCCTGTTGATGGTAACTTCAATGATTCCATATTTGTTAGATTTGAGCCGGATACAATTGGTGTGTATACCGGAAATATAATTCACACCAGTTATGCGGCGGAAATGCTGCTACCGCTTTATGGATTTGTTACCGGTATAGATAACTTCCCAGGAACCGCCCTGGAATTTGACGGGACCAATGATTATGTAAAAACAAGCCTGGATGATTTAAGTGGGTCGGAAGTCACGATAGAGTACTGGTTTAAAGGTAGCTCAACCCAATCTGCTGTGAGGCAGCAATCCGGAGGTGATTATTTTGTAGCAGGATGGAATGATAAACATATTTTATCGAATGATGGCGGAACAGGAAATGGTTTACCCATTGGAGTTGGTGCAGAAGACGGGAACTGGCACCACATTGCCATGACCTGGAAACAGAACACAGAAAATGGTTTTAAAAGT
This sequence comes from Bacteroidota bacterium, assembly GCA_013203545.1. Lineage (GTDB taxonomy): Bacteria > Bacteroidota > Bacteroidia > Bacteroidales > 4484-276 > JABMQA01. Next base: position 1,101 of record JABMQA010001279.1, on the reverse strand, counting down.
TACCTGGATGGAAATCTTGTAGCTCAAAGAACCAGCAGCAACACTCCGCTTGCCAATATTGCTTCCAATGTGTTTTTTGGCAGTCATCATGGGACCGGCGAATTTATGAATGGATCTCTGGAAGAGATCCGCATTTGGAATATTGCCCGCGACTCAATAAAGATCCGTGAAAGCATGCATCTACCGCTATTGGGACAGGAAACGGGACTGATAGGTTACTGGCAGTTTAATGACGGAACCGGGATGGTATTAACGGATATCAAATCAGGCTACGATGGAACCTTAATAAACATGGATGATTCTGACTGGATCAATTCCAGCATTCCTTTTGGACCGGGAATTTCTGACTCACAAACGGAAACTGCCGGCACACTTGATTTCAGCGGAACCGGCCTGTCTATATTTTTCAATGCTCAAAATGGAGCCGGGATTACGGTTACACGAATAGATACAGTTCCCAATACCAATCCTGCTGAACCTGAAAGTGTCTTCGCTTCCCAGTATTGGGTAGTAAACCGGTTTGGTGACGGAACCTTTGATGCAGATTTAACTTTTACCGTAAATGAGGACCTGACCCTTGAAGATGAGAACAATCCAATCCGGATTAAACTCTATTCACGTGGAAGTACTGTCGATACAGGCTGGACAATGCAAGATAACGCCATGACAGTTAATGCAGCAAATAATTCAGCAAGTTTTGCAGGTATTACCGGATATTCCCAGTTTATCCTTGCCAGGGATAGTAAGCTTTATCATACCATCAACCTCCCGCAGGGCTGGTCCGGGCTTTCCAGTTATCTGATACCGGCTGATACGGACATCGAATACATCTTCGACGATATCCCGGACCAGCTTGTAATTGCCCTTACGGAAGAGGAAATATATTACCCGGCATACAACATCAATACCATCGGAAACTGGGCACAACACTCCGCCTATAAAGTCAAAACAAATGCCGGGGTGAGCCTCAGCATTGCCGGCTTTATGGAGAACAACCACACCCTTCAACTGACAGAAGGATGGAACCTGATCCCGGTGATTTCAAGCTGCCCGGTAGATGTGGAGGATTTGTTTGCCCTTGTGGTTTCTGATCTTGAGATT
>JABMQA010001278.1 GCA_013203545.1 Bacteroidota bacterium | reverse complement strand
CCTTCCGCGTGTTACCTCCAACGAGTTCGATCTTGACGTTACGGCTGCAAATGAAGGTTATGGCCTGTACCTGGATGAATGTACCCAATATTGGGTGGAGGACAACGAGTTTGAGGCAAGCAGTGGTCGCCCTTCCCAAACCGGCATCGGCATCTACGTAAACGAATCGGGCGCACAGGCCAATGAGATCTATCTCAATTCATTCGACAACGTGGAATTTGCAGTAATTACATTGGGTATCAACCGAACAAACAGGATTTCGGGTGAAGGACTCGTAATCCGCTGCAATGATTACAACAACACCCTTATGGATGAAACCATTGTGTATGATGGCGTTGACGATCCGCCACCTTCAAATGAAGGTATCGCCTTGCACCAGGGCAGCAATACCACAAATATTTTGGATATGGCCGGTAACTTGTTTTATTACAATACTTCCACTTCAGGTGACTATGATGATCTCAATAACGAGTCCAATCTATTTAATTATTACTATTCTGATAACGCCGGTGCACTAGAAGTAGAACCTTTGGATTTAACCAACAATACAGTTAATAAAAACGAGAAAACTACCGCGCCTTGGACCCACGAAAACGGCTGTCCTTCAGGGCTCACTTCCGGAGGTGGTGGTGGCAGCGAGGAATCACGCTCAGCCATGGTGGAATCGCAGTCAGCCATCGAAAGTACCGAAGCGGTACTGGCTGCCCTCATCGACGGCGGTGATACTGAAACATTGAATTCAGAGGTGGAAACCAGCACACCGCCCGAAGCTGCTGAGGTATATACCGGGCTGATGGCTGAGTCCCCCAACCTTTCGGAAACCGTGGTGGAATCAAGTATCGAAAAGGAGGAGGTACTGCCCAACAGCATGGTGCGCGACATTATGGTGGCCAATCCGCATACGGCCCTTTCGCTACAGTTGCTGGGTAAGTTGGACGACCGACTGGATCCAATGCCTGCATACATGAAGGCATAGATTTTAGCCGGACAGAGCATCCAGACCCTGAAATCGGAGCTCGAAATGCAGCTGGCTGCCCACCAGATGCGCAAGGCTCGGGCCATAAACAACCTAACCAGGTATTTTGGCCAAACGCCCGGGATTGCCGCGGCTTCCGACAGTATTTTAGCGCTCTATCAATCCGACAACAGCCTAACAAGCAGGTATATGCTGGCCTGGCTGCACATGCAACGCGCCGAATACCAGCAGGGGGCGACAGTGATGAATGGAATTCCCACTTCATTTGATCTTTCCGGAGACGAATCGGCCGAATACCAGGATATGACGGTTGTGTTTGGCCTGTTGAAAAACCTGTGCGAAAACGGATACAGTACCAACGAACTCACGCAGGCACAACGCAGCCAGTTGCAGGGCATCGTTGCCGGTGGAACCGGATTTGCAAAGGTTTATGCCCGTAACATCCTTGTTGCATTGGGCGTATTGGAATATGAAGAGCCCGTAATCCTGCCTGACCTGTTCAAGACATCGGAAGCTGTGGAAGCATATGAAGAACTTCTCAATACTCCGGCACCGAAGATGTTAGAAGTTTATCCCAATCCTTCAAAAGATTTCGTAATTTTGGGTTATCGATTTGATAAAGAAACCCACGGAATGATCGAGATCAGGGACGTTTCGGGCAGACTCATGGAAAGCATTGCCTTTAACGGCATGCAGGACCAGGTAACCCTGACAACCCGGGGGTGGACACCGGGTGTTTACGTTCTTAGTCTGGTGGTAAAGGATAAGGTGATTGAAAGCACCAAATTCACATTGGTTAATTAATACGAACCCTTGATAGTCTCCCGGTAATTGATCCGGGAGACTGTTTTAACCTGCATAATTTAAAAACTTGTTCAACAAATGAAAAAACACACTTACCGACTGCTGTTTATCTTCTGCACACTGCTAATTCTTACACCTGCACAGGCTCAAAAATGGGAAAACCTCATTGGTATACCGGGCAGAAATGACAACGGCAAAGAAATAATTGAACATTATGACAACGGATATTTGATTTGTTCAACCACCGGGATCGGCGCCGGTGATTTCCAGGGATGGCTTGTGAAGACAGACATCAACGGGCAACTCCTTTGGGATAAGCAAATTGTGAGTTTTTCTCCGGACGAGGTAACGCTTAATAAAGCCCTATATGACCAAAATGGCAATATTTACTTATTTGGCTGGTTATTTCAGGAGCAGCTGCATGAGTTCCCATTTGTTGCCAAGCTTAATGCCTGTGGTGAACTGCAATGGTGCAGGCTTTTGGCATTTGAAGGATATGAGTATGGTTCCTTTCATGATGCTATAATGCTTGAGAATGGTGACCTGGTTGGGTTGGCATATATTGATCATGAAGATTGCCAACAACATGATGT
>JABMQA010001277.1 GCA_013203545.1 Bacteroidota bacterium | reverse complement strand
CTTCTACCCGGAATTTTTGTGTTGATTTCAAAAATATTTTCACCAATGTGGTTCATTTTTATAAACTGCCAGTCTTCACCTGTGAAATTCCCTGTTACGAATACGCCCTGGGTAGTGTCAATTCCTGTCATGTCAACTTTAAATACAGTTCCAATCGAATCCAGTGCAGGTGGCATGATCGTATAATCCCAATCCATAAACCCTATGCCTACATGCAGGTTGTAATCAAAATCGAAAAAAGTCGCATTTTCCCAGTGCGAACCCTGTCCCCATTGTGTGTAACAATCTGTGGAAACCCATGCCGGCTCCCAGTAGATTACACCCATACCTCCGTTTTCCTTAACGAGCCAGGTAAATTCGGTAAGAAAATCACGCTGATTTTCAGGTGAAGGGTTGAAACCATAACATGGCAATAAATTTCCAATTCCCAGTGAGTTGGCGGCATCATCGGCCCAGGCAAGTGTCCATGGATAGCCGGTTTCAACTACCATAACCTCTTTGGTATAGGATTGCCTGAGTTCACCCACAGCATCAGCCGCACCCCGGCAGGTCATTTCAGACCAACCGGGATAGTATGACAAACCAATGATGTCGAAACCTGTAAACCCATTGATGTACGCTTCGCCAAACCACCAGAGTGCATTTTCGGGTTGGGCGATGTGTATCACGGTTTTGATGTCTGTCCCAAAATTTTGATTGATCTGGTTTACAGCTTTTATGCCTTCATCAAAAAGTGTGATGTTTCTGCTCCATTCCAGGGGAAAAAGCGGATCACCTTCATTAAGCAGTATATTTCCGTTGGTTTCGTTCCCGATTTGTACCAAGTCGGGCAACATCCCATTGTTCTGGAAATATAAAAGGGTTTTGTATGTGTAGTTGTACATCGAATCGGCCAGAACAGCGGTATTTTCAATTCCAGACCAGGCAGCGGGACGCAACTGTTGTCCTGCGTCAGCCCAGGTATCGGAATAATGAAAGGTGAGGAGGATTTGAAATCCGGCTTCCTTTGCCCTCATAAAGGATTTGCTAACATCTGCCAGTGTGCTGTAATCAGTCCAGCCGGGTGTGTGCCACAAGCGGTATCTTACAATTTGTGTGTTGTGATCCATGAAAATCTTGTAAGGGTCCCTGGCCTCACCGTCTTCCGAATAAATGGCGCCGCAATCCTCCATTTCGTTCAGGTAGGAAAGGTCGGTGCCTGTATTGAAGGTCTGGGCAGACAGATTCAATATTAAAAACGATGCAAGCAGTAGTACAATAGATCTCATGTGCTAATTATTTTTGAGTAAAAGTAGTAAAATCCCTGAAAATGTTACATTGTTTGGATAGGGACAAAGGGATGCCATCCCTTGTACGATAATTTATATTACTGAAAGGAAGGTCAAATGTTGCAGGAGGTAAAATTCACAGCATTATCAAACCAGGGATGGCATCCCAATCCTTTTAACGATTAATTTCATTCTAAGGTGGGATTTGGTGAGCAGGGATGACGTATTGTAAGAAATTTATAACAGGAACAACAACTATTAAATGGCCATGTGTTTTGACCCTGACAGAGTCAAAATCCAAATAATTTTGTGATTTATTAAATCCGGAGGGATGCCATCCCTCGTACGATAATTCATACTACAGAAAAGGAAGGTTAAATGTTGCAGGAAGTATGACAAGCATTAAAGATAGTTAAGGAGTGGAGTTGAGAGAAAGCGGGCGCGGAGCGCCCACTTTCTCTCAACTTCACTAAATGCAACCAAATTTGTCATTTCGACCACAGGCACAAGCGAAGTGCAGTGCCGAAGGGAGAAATCTATTTCTTTTTTCTTAACTTGACGGCTATGGGATGCCATCCCTCGTACGATAATTCATACTACAGAAAAGGAAGGTTAAATGTTGCAGGAAGTAAAATCCACAGCATAATCAAACCAGGGATGGCATCCTAAACCAAAAAAACCAATCCTTTGGACGGTTAATTTCATGTGAATAACTGTTCACCAACAAATCCGTTTTCATTACCTATTTTTGCACCGAAATTTATCAACCAAATCAAATACCTGAAAATGATACATTTTTTCCGCCTCACTAATAAAGTTTTCATCCTGGGAACAGCTTCACAATTAACAGCTCAGGATATTGATAAACTCACCTGGCTATTTGGTGGTACCGAACTGATTGATAAGGAAAATCTGGAAGGATTTTTCATTGGTCCACGGAAGGAAATGATCACACCCTGGAGTACCAATGCCGTTGAGATTACCCAGAATATGGGCATTAACGGAATTAGCCGGATTGAAGAATTTTTTGAGGTGGAAGATAAAAGTGAAGACTTCGATCCGATGTTGTCGGCGATGTACGATGGTCTCAACCAAACCATTTTTACAATTGATAAACAACCCGATCCCATTATTTTTCTGGATGATATCGCTGCATATAACGAAAAAGAGGGTCTGGCGCTGAGCCCTGACGAAATTGACTATCT
>JABMQA010001276.1 GCA_013203545.1 Bacteroidota bacterium | reverse complement strand
AATTTCCCTTACAACACTTATTGGATTAGGTGTTTTGCAAATTTGTGGATTAGGGAATTTCCGACAACGTTTTCTCCTTGCACCTACGATGGCTCTTGCAGTATCAGGAATTCTCATGACACTGATTGTGCTGCTCGGCATTCCTATTCGCAACGCTTCCCTTTTTGTATGGATTTTTTGGCTAGTATTGGCCGTTTTTGGTGCAATGCATGTCCGTACAGCCTTTGTCGATCTCAAACAAAAATACATTTTGTGGGTATCTGTGTTGGTAACATTATGGGTTTTGGCAGGCTTTTTTTGGTACGGCGTAGCAGATTATCTCGGTAGCCCATTCCTGGATGGGTGGCTATATTCGAGTTTTGGAGAATATCTAAACCGGTACCCAAAGGGTGTTGAAGGTGGCCTGGCCCCTCTTTACCAATATGGATCTATTCTTTCGTATACGAGATATGTCTCCAGTGCAATGCTTGCAGTACTGATCCCTCCGTGGTCAGGTACAATTGATACCCAAATGACCGTAGGGCCTCTGCTAATTATTGCGATCTTCAGTTTTGCCTTATCTGTAGGGTATGCAGCTCAAATTGCAAATCAGCATGGCTTAAATACTCCTGTATGGTTGGTTATAATTTTTGGTGTGGTTGGTGGTTGGCTGCCCCAGACCGTGCACAACAACAATTACGACAATTTGCTTGCTCTGTCATTGGCTCCGGCACTATTCGCTGTTGCGTGCGATAGAAATCTGAGTAGAACCGGGCAAATTTTGCTGCCGGCAATTTTTATAGCGGCAAGTATGTATATTTTCCCTGAATTGTCCCCTCTGATTATTACTTCATTCGGTGTCGTAGTAATTGTAGGTTTATTTTCATATCGGTCTGGCCAGGGAAACAGAAAAAGTATTTTTAACCAGCTATTAAAATACACATTGATCGCGATAATTGCCCTGGTAATTGTGAGTCCATATCTCAAAAATTTTATCTATTACTTCGGCACCCAGTTGTCGTCATCTACTACCCTGACATCGGGACGGTCGGGTGAAGGCTCGATACCTGGTATTCTTGATCCGATTAGCATGTGGGGAGTGATGTGGGGGCTGGGTTACAATAATAAACTCGCAATTGCCGTAGGTTTATTGCTTGGACTGATTGCCCTTTTTGGTGTGTGGGCAGCTGTGGTGAAAAAGCATTTCTCTATCATTCTATATTTGACGGTTATTATCGCTTTATTCGTAATAATGGTCACACAGAAGCATTATGACTATGGTGCCTTTAAAATACTTTTAAATGGCTGGTGGGCCATCGCAATAATTCTATCTGCCGGTATAAAAAGTGTTTGGGACTTGGTTAAGTTATCAAATGTAAAACTGCAATACTTTGTTAGGGTGGGTATTGTGGTAATGTTACTAGTGGGAACTTATTTATGGATGGAACAATCATATAACAGGATTCGCAGCTATCCTTATAAATCAGCATCGAAAATTCGCGAACCAAGTGATTTCCTGTTAAACATTAATGAAGCAATACAGGTTTCGGTCTCTGATCCTATTCTTAATGCCTGGCTGGTATATCATCTGCGTAATGAAAACGTATTGTTTACTGACTTTTTGGGGTATATGTCTCATTTCCGTCCAATCATGGCTCGCTGCAAGACGCCGGATTCAAATGAAATTCATTATTTATTAACCGATGTTGATGAGATTACAAATGGTGATATAGTATGGAAGAATGATATTCTTAAGTTGACCAGGGGTACACCATCGATGCAACCCCCTGCCATGTCTATAGTAGCACCAAATGGAAGGGAAAAGATTGGAGGTAAGCCATTCTTTTGGATTGGTCGGGAACCGGTATCGATAATATTTACAACGTCTAAACCTACTGTAGTACAAGTCGATTTTGAAGCTACCGTTGGGCCAAGTGTGGGTGAATCGGCTAAAGACTACCCAAATGTCACTGTTGAATATGCTAATAAGCAGTTACTCACATTCGGTACACAATTAGCCGGGTTCCATACCATTCACGTTTCGCTGGTACCCGGACCAAATACTTTTGTTTTTCGACATGATTATAATGGGAAGGTTGTACCGGTTTATAATGGAGATCCCCGGACCCTGTTGGTAGGAATCAAAATATTAAATGTAATTGCCAATGATTAACGCTATGAAAAATACCTTCTGGGGTTTAAAAATTAAAATTAGAGCATTTTTACATACTTTTTTGCTTCGTTATCTCGCGAAACCAGAATCTCAGCAAATTGGGTATAATGTTTTTGGATACTTTTCAAAAATAATTGGACAGGGTGAAGTAGCACGTGGATTTGTCGATTCTTTAATCAGAAAGGGTGAGAAATTCGTGCTTTTGGACTTTTTTGACAGCACCCATAAACCGATTTCACGCCTGGAGGAGAATAAGTACAGAAAATACTATTTTAAAAAATTCAAATACAGGACAAATATTTTTTTTATCGACCTGACGCTGTTGAAACTAGTCATGAATAAATTTCCTGTTTTATTTGAGAATAAGGAAAATATTGTGGCTTTCTGGTGGGAGTTTGAGAGTGGATTTGAAGACAGGATACCTGTGTTGAATGAATTCAGCGAGGTATATGTTTTCAGCGATTTTATCAAAAACATCCTTACTTCAGTTGAAGGTAGAAAATTCAACGTAACAAAGATCAAATATCCGTTTGTTAAAAATTGGATTATTGAAGATGAAGCTTTGACCATAAGGAAGAAATACAATTTGGAAGGGAAATTTTGTTTCTTTTTCAACTTTGACTACCTGAGTAGCTATAACAGGAAAAATCCTGAAGCTATATTAAGGGCATTGGCAGAGGAGTTTCCAACCGAAGATCATATTGTGCTTGTTTTTAAAACAAACAACAGCATGTATTTTGAAGAGAAAGAAATCAACCTGGTTGACAGGATAAAAAAAATGGGATTCCAAAACAGGGCTATCATCATCAAAGATCATTTATCAAGAAATGGTTTCATGACACTTTTGAATGCTATGGATTGTTATATTTCGCTACACCGTGGTGAAGGATTAGGGCTTGGTATTCTGGAAGCGATT
>JABMQA010001275.1 GCA_013203545.1 Bacteroidota bacterium | reverse complement strand
GATCGTCTGCTGTACCATCCATAATAAATTTACCATCCACCAGTAGGTAGTGGTTATAATCAAATGATTTGATAACAACACCCGGATCAATGGTTAGGCTAAGATTTTCAGGAACGGTTACTATGCCCAGCAAGACATAGGTAATATTCTCCACTTCCGTGAAAGTTCTTACCGGAAGTACGGCATCAGTTATAATTTCACCACCCAAAATACCAATGGCATCGTACTGGTTATCTGAAGACGACAGGATATTGTTGCTAAAGGTTGGGCTGGCCTCAAAAGATAGAGCAACCGGGGTCATCAGACTAGAGCCGATGGTGTTGTTTGTAATAGTTGGATTGGAAGCATTTTTCAGGTAAAAACCAAAGTAATTGTTTGTGATCTCACAGGCATCTATTGTCGGGCTGGCATTATAGCAATTTATCCCACCTTTGTTGTTGTAACTCCCAAACCTGACTTTGCATCGCGACAGGATACATTCGGCATCCACACTTTCATCCTGAAAGTTTATGCCTTGCCAATTATTCACTGCAGGGGAAGTGGTGGTACCGTCGTTGTTGGTGTCGCCACCCCAGTTGTCGTCGTAGATTGATGTAAAATAAATGTACTCACCGGGATTGGCCTGGGCCAATAACTTCCCTTTTATATTTAAGCCCTGGTACAACGCAAATTTTACAACACAATTGGATGATATAATTAGGCGGGCGCTTTCATTTACTGTAAATCCGGAAGAAAAATAATAAGGGGTATATTCATTCAGGTTTTCGGGCTGGACCGGGTTCAAATCGGGCAATTCCCAATCAGCGTATAAATTGCTAAATGCAACATATGCAGCATCGGTGGTGTTATCGTGGATATTTAAATCACCCGAAACGCTTAATGCACCAGGGCCGGAGTAGTAAATCGGCCAAAGGCATGTGAAAATTTCAACATCTGTGAGGCTGATGACGCTCTCCTCATAAATTGAAATGCCTGATTGGGTGCAATTGGAAATAGTAACATTTGTTGCAGTAAATTGGCCATTTGAATAGCAACCATATACACAATTCTGTATTGTTGAATTACTTATTTCAACATTTCCACCGGAAATCATAATACCTCTTTGAGTACAATTGATGATTGACAAATTATCAGCAGTTGTTTGACCGGAGCAATAAATACCATAGGCGCAGTTCTGCATATTTGAATTGCTGATGATTGATGTTCCTTCACTATGCAGGCCCCGGTTGCAATTTAAAAATTCACATCCATCGATATTAACTATACTTCCGGCAAAAGCATTAACTCCAAATCCATAATTGGTGCTTGCAATATGTCCTTCGAGATTTATTGTTGTATTAAAAACCGTTAATTGTCCCGAGGTTTCAAAACCATGGTAATACATTTTTTGAACCAGGCATCCCGTAAAATTCGCAACGCCCGAATAAAGGAAGATTTTATCACCATATTCAAACGTACATCCTTCAAAGGTTCCGGTGCCCTGATAGGTATTATCCCCTATCTGGATATATTCCCAGTCCCCAATGCCGGGGGTAATATTGCTGGAAGTGAAAATGGCCTCATCGGCAACGATAGACCCATATACAAAAAGGTATTTGCTACTGTTGAATTTGATCTCCACGCCGGGATCGATGGTGAGCGTCGCCCCGTCTTCCACTGTAAGGTTGGTGGTAACGATGTAAGGACTGCCTGCCAGGTTTAGCGTAAAGTCAACATCAATAGAGCCACCGATGTTGGTTTGTGCAGGTAATTGAAGTGCACATACTAAGAGGATCAAAAATGTCAATAAGTTTTTCATAATCGCTAAGTTTTGTGTTTAAAAATAAGGATTTTCTTTGATGATGAATCAGCCCCCGAATATAAGCTAAAAATTTGTGGGATTCAAATAATGGGTGGAAATAAATTCAGAACTAAGTATTTCGCATATCTATTTTCAAAAATTGCAAGTCATGTTTTAATTCATTTAACTAAACCAGAAAGATGGAATGTTGGAAAGATGGAATGTTGGGCGGCTTCGGAAAGTCAGGTCCTTATGTTTTCCTTTTTTCCATTCTTCCAACTTAAAAATTTAAAATATCATTTGATGCAATTTTTTTATGTATTAAAATTACTGATTTCTGAAATTACTGGAAATTGGGAATTATGCGTAGACGTATGCTGCGGAACACTTGTTTCCATGCAGATGTGTTGCCACCGGCAAGGCTGTAATCCACAAAACCCGATTGCTCAAAGAAAGTGTTTTGATGCGAGGCGATAAGGCAGGTAAGGTTTTCAGAGCGGATCAATTTCAGTATTAAACCCTGACAGTCCCACACGTGTGGGACTGTCAGGGATGTAACCTAAGGTTAAACTACTCTTTCACCACTTTCCTCACAAGATTTTGCTTTTCTGACAGAACCCGGACAAAATACAATCCCTTCTCAAACAGCGAAACATCAACTTTTGTATGCCGATTTACCAATTCATTTATATAAACCTGCTGTCCGTGAATATTGACAATTATTATTTTCCGTCCATCTGGTTCAGGGATAATAATGTTCAATTGGTCTTTTGCCGGATTGGGGAAGATCTGAACCTCCTCTCCGGTAGGATTATGAATGCCTGTTGATGAAACCTTTAGTTCAGTAATTGCCGACAGTCCGTTGGTACGGAACAGTCCGTCATGTTCCGGCAAAGACTGATCCCATAATGGAATGACTTCAGCTTCTTGTTTTGTCTCCGGATTGTAAAGCTGCAAGCTGATGAAATCATTTTCTGAAAAGCCATCTTTTTCATCAGTAAGCGGGTCATCACCGAAAATTGTGATGGCTGTATTCTTATTCCTCCATTCCGTGATTCCATAACAATTTCCGGTTTCGTCGATGGCGGCTATAAGCTCACCGGTTTCGATTTCTAAATCAGCCAAGGCGGTGGAAGGAATTGCAATGGTATGCGTGGATGCAGTGGATGCTGAAAGTTTCCAGGGCACGATATCAGAAAAGTCTTTGAGGACTTTCTGGTTCCTGTTAACATCACCTGTTTTAAACTCTTCGCATTCAGGATAAGTGATCTCACTCATACTCTCCATCAACACAAAATAAGCATTTCCCGGCTCAAGGAACCCGATTGTGTTTATGCCGTAATATGGCCAGTAAACTCCCTTACCGGCAACCTCTTTAGCGATAATCAGACCAGTTCCATCAAATAGCACGCCCACATCGGCCTCGCATTCACTTATAACAGGAATGAGGTTCCATCCGGCATCCAAGGTAAGGGTTCTGTTGGTTTCAAGGTCACCATAGATGGTTAATTCACAATTTTCGGATACCTTTATACTATAACCGGAATGCGAACTCCAGAATCCGATGGTATTGATTCCCTGACCCGGCCAATATATTCCCTCCTCATTCTGCAGAATGATTATCGAGCCGGCAGTTTGATTAAATACAAACTCCATTTCAGGATTTAAGGGGGACAGGTAGGAAGAAAGGCCAACCCAGCCCTGATCTAAAGTTATACTTTGGTCTAAAGTATTTACAACTTCCAGGGTAACTGGAATTTCAATTTCCGGCTGGTTCGGGTCATTTGAAGTGATCAGGATTTCGGCATTGTAAATTCCCGGTTCAAGTCCTGTTGTTGTGAAAAGAATTTCAACAAGAGATGCGTTTCCCGGTTCCACAATCGAATCAAATTCATTTATCGTAATTATCCCGGCAAGACTATCGGGATCGAAGGTGACACTAAAAAACAGCGTATCAAATCCGGAATTTTCAACTGTTATCTCACTGATGTGCGAGCCACCAACCGGCAGTTGCAGATCAAAGGATAAAGGATCGACCTCTATGTTAGGAAGTTTAGGCACTCCTGTTACATAGCCGTCTCCCAGTTTGACAGTTGGAACGCCTTCGTTAAAAAGGCAGTTTTCGATGTTGATATTAGCGTTTGTTCCCACCGGCAAAGATTCTTTGGCATACACCAAAAGGTAAAACAAAACTCCCGGGTTGCTAATTGGATTTATGCCGGCAGCCACCACATTCATTTTATTGTCGTTTAGCTCAAATAGCAATTCCCAATCATTGGTCATAGAATTTTCAGTGTTTACACCCCAAAACTCAAGGTAGTATCCATAGCATTCAAATTCAGCTTCAATCGAAAATATTTCTTTGCCTTCCGGGATGGAGTCAATCATCACCGGTACCAGGGCCGTGCTAGTTACCGGGATGGACGTGGGTAAAATTTGCATGTAAGTATCGAAAACCATGAAATCACCACTTGTTTTTACGATACCAAAATCATCAGTGACTTTGATTTGTGTCGTGCCGCCACTTAAAGCTGTAAGGGTAGCGTTTGGGCCGCCTTCGAAATTCCAGATTGATGCAACTTCAGGGTTTATAACTTCCCAAATGTACGGTGCAGTCCCGCCCGAGACGGTTATATCAATCTCTTCGCCAATAACCAGGTCAGCTGAATATGGATTAAAAGATATATTGGCATAGTTAATACTAAAATATCCGTTTTCGGTTTTAGCATCAAGGCTTTCATTAAAATAAGCCTCCTCAAAATTCAGGTATGTTGCGCCTGAATTAACATTTGCCACCTGAAAGTTGATGAAAAACAAAATGCCTCCTCCGGCCAGGGGGATCGTGGTTGCAAAGTTAACTTTTATCCTGCCTGTCTGTGAAAGGTTGAGCAGGACTTCACCTGCATTTTCAAGAAGCGTATTTTCAAGGTTTAAATCGAGAGGCGTTAGTAAATTTTGGTAAAAGGAGTATTCAATTTCCCCTGAAATGATCTCTAATCCATCCGTGTTGGTAATAGAAACAGGCAGGGAAATCAATTGCTGTGGCCAACCGGAGGATTGCGGCAGGGTAAGCTTAACTGCTTTAATGTCGATTATTTCAGTGGTATCGGTCAACCCTAATGCATCTGTACAATATACCCTGGTCACTCCATAGTTATCTGTACTTAACAACCCGTTTTCATCAATCGAGCAGATTCCTGGGTTTGTAACGCCCCAGGAATAAGGCGGAGTTCCCTGCCCCGAAACATTGAATTGCTGTGTTTCGCCTTTTGCCAAAATGGCATTATCAGGGGAAATGCTGATTGAGGGCGGACTGGTTTTAGAAATATACGCGTTTACAAAAGTCAGCCCGGGCTCTCCTTCGTTAAAAAAATTATAGTCAGGACCTGTGAAGGACAAAGGAGTGCCGTCAGTATCCATGGTTTCACAAACCAGGTAAACCAGCACTCCTGTTCCTTCGAGTGCATTTACCCCGGCGTTGATAAGGGTAAATATACCCGGTTGCGGATTGAACAAAGGTTCTCCCCATGCTTCGGTCAATGTTCCGGTTTTATTCAAACCTATTGGGTTTAAACGGTTATTATAAAAGGAAACCTGCAATTGATACGAAAATACATTCAGCCCGGTAAGGCTACTGTCAACGTAAACCGGGATGTTTACTGTTGTTCCCGCCACTACCGTAGTATCTGGCAGGCGGAGTTGTACCTGCCCAAAAACCATTGCCGGAAGCAGCAGAAACAGAAAAATCGTTTTCTTTTTCATGATGCCGCCCCCTTATTTGATGTAATGAACTTTTTTAACGGATAACCTGTCGTCAGTGAGCAAACGGACAATGTAAAGGCCGTTTTGTACCTGACGGTCAAAATTGTCCCTGCCATTCCATTTCAATTGGTAATGCCCTTGCGTTTGCTTTCCATTGGTAAGTGTTTTAACGGTTTTGCCGGCAACGTCAAGTATTTCAACATGAACAATTGAAAGATCATTATTTACAATGTACTGAATGTTTAGCTCGTGATTAAAAGGATTTGGAAAACATTCAAAACCCACTAAACCTGAAAGGCCTGTTGAAGGCGGCCCTTCCTGGGTTTTTATGATGTTGATTATTCCATTTGTAGATAAAGCAGTGCAATCAATTTCATCAGCAAGGAATTTTTCGATGAAAATCTCTGTTGTGACCGGTGAAAATATTTGAGGGTTTACAACAAATTCAAGGATAGCCAATCTGAAATTATTGTTGATGGCCTGGCTTGAAGCAAAGCCCATCTTAATTTGGCCACCCGATGCTGAATACAACCCATTGAATTCATCTTTAAATTTTATGCCTTTAAATTCGAGATATTTCTGATCGTATTTCAAGATAACATCTGAAGAGTACAAACCATTAACATCATTAACCCAAACAGGAATCTTGATAGCCTCACCTGGTTTTGTGTTGAGGTTTTCTATGAGAAGACTTGCACCACCGTCTTTTGGGGCCGGTTCCGGCGACCTGTCCCAAACCGGGAAATAATTGATGAACCCGATCACATATTGAAGTATCAATGAGGCATCATAAGCTGTTACCGTTCCATTGTCACTCACATCTGCAGCTTCAAGTTGGCGGTCGTTGAGGGTAATCAGCCCTACGGCATACTGAAGGACAAGCGCTGCATCATACGCCTGGATTTTTCCATTGAGGCTCACATCGCCACTAACAGGTATAATTGCACCATCCGAATACCAGGGATCATAGTCCACGCCATCGGTTACCGGTTCTCCTGTTCCGCCCGGATTGCCCGGGTGTGTTGGCCCTGAGTTATCGCCCCACCAACAATTTTCGGCATTGATGGTAAAGGCCTGGTTTTGGTTTTCGAGGGCATAATGGAGTTGCCCTGAGAAATTGCAGTTATTTACCAATGGGTTGGAAGCACCGCTTGCAACCAAACCCTTTGCATTGTTCAAAAATAAAGTGTTTGTGATGGTGGGGCTTGCACTGTTCAAATTAATTCCTGCCTTATAATTGACAGGTGGATTGGAATAATAATTCCCTGCATAGCAAACAGCACAATGATCCATTATGCATTGCTCATCAAACGATTCATTTTCAAAATAGATTCCTCGCCAGGGAACGATATTATAGTTAGAATAACCGGGTATGGTTGATGTACTGTCAGCATTGGTATCCCCTCCAAAAAAGTCATCCCTGATATCTGTGAATATAATTTTTTCAGAAATGGCATTCCCTCCGATTGCGGTCAGGTAATTTTTAACATTGAGTTTTGAATAATAATCATCATTAAATTTTACAATAACACCCGGTTCAACGGAAATACCACCACTTGTCCCAATGGTATAGTTATCATGGAAATAATAGGGGATACCTTCAATACCTGCAAAGTCGCGGTTATGAAGTGAGATTTCCTGGCTCAGGGTTTCGCCCAAAACACCTAATGCTTTGTAGGTTGAACCTGAAATAATGTTGCCACTGGTTGATGCCGGGTACGAAACCAATGAAAGTCTTAGTGGGGTATAGGTTAGATCATCAAAAATGCAGGAATCCACAACCGGTTCGGAAACACCATTTAACCGGATACCAAAATTATTATGGGCGAAGGTGCAGTTTTTAATGGTAGGCGATGCCTGGTTAAGAACAATAGCATCATTCTGATATCTGAAAATAACATGATCCAATACGCTTGCATCATTACTGATATCTGTAAACTCCAGCCAATACCAATATGTTAATATTTCTGGCAGGGAAGCGCTACCATCTCCATTGGTATCTTTCGGGTTCCCAAAGTCGTCGTCAGATACTAGTGTAAATACGATTGGATGTTCTGTACTTCCGTTACAAACCAATTTACCGTTAACCTGCAGATTTTTGTATTGATTATAAGAATAGTCATCAAATTTAAAAACTACACCTTCCGGGATTGTTATCGTAGTGCCATTCGTTATTTTTGAATGGTAGTAGGAATTCAAATACTTGTTTGCGTAAAGATAGTAAGTCATATTTTCAGACCCTCCAAAATTCCTTTTTGGTACGTTTGCATCTACCGACCAGTCTTCAATTGTAATACCCAATGCAGCAATCCCGACATTTGAAAATGAATTTCCCGAAAACTGGGGATTTGAAAACATACTCATTGTTATTGGGGTATGTTCAATATTTTTGAACGTACTTGAAATAATATTTGGGTCCGAATTACCAAATACACCAAGTCCACTGGTAAAGGATTGCTCAAAGGTGCAATTTTCGATCTGTGCAAAGGAATTATTAATCCTCAACTCCCCATAAGTTTTCTTATAGCTATCATAATAAACATGATAATATCCGCCATAGCGAAATTTCGTATAAGTGAACAGATTTACTGTGTCGATTGCAGCCGAATTGAGTTCTATACAATACCAGTCGCCTTTGGCCGGAGTGGAATTATTCCCATCATTATTGGTGTCACCGCCAGCGGAGTCGTCCCTGTCGGAAGTGAATATTACCGGCTCATAAACAGAGCCTATTGTTTTTATTGCTCCGTTTACTAAAATTTTGCCTTTGTTATAATAATTGCCCTCATATATAAATTTAACCACTACCCCGTCATTAATTATTAAAGTTGCCTCAGGATCAATAGTTAAGGTATGATAAATGATGTAGGCCACATTCTCGATTCCGGCAATACTCCTTTTATTTAATGTAGCATTCGACGAAAGTGAGTTGTCAATAATCTGGATGCCTTTGTAACCGTTGCTAATAAATTGTATCTGGTTAAATGCAGGATTGCTTAACAACGACATGCCCACCGGCGCCGAAGTGCAGTTTTGAAACAATACATCATCCATTACCGGTTCTGAAATACCATTACAAATTACGCCATGCCCAAACGCGCTTTCCATAACCGAGTTTTGCAAAGTACCTGAAGCATCTTCAAAATATACCGTGCCGTTGCCACCGTACCTGAAATTGCAGTACTTCAGTGAACAGGAGTCGTCCACGCTGGTCCCTGTGTATTTTAAAATCCCCCAATCACCAGGCGCTGCGACGGTAGCATTTCCATTTTGGTTCAGGTCGGCAGGATTACCCACATTGTCATCATGAATGGATGAAAAAATGATGTTGTCCACCAGGGTCCCTTCTGCTTTCAGCCCGCCGTTCACTATAATATCATCATCATGATCCAGTTTTATCACCACCCCGGGTTCAACATTTATAAATGTTCCGCTATTAATGGTAATATCCGACAATACCGCATAAGAGATGTTTTCGTAACCGGCCACATCCCTTTTGGGTAAAGTCCCACCAAAAGATACTTCTTCACCAAGCAGGCCAATTCCGGCTAATCCCGTATTGTTAAAGGTATTGTCCGAAAAGGAAGGATTGGCAGTAAGGGAAATGGCTACCGGGGTTGATTCGGTATTAAAAAAGTTGCAATTCGCAATTACAGGATTAGAAGTAAATTTGGCCATAATACCATGCACCACATTTCCAAATTCACAATTGGTGATGGTTGGACTTGTATTTCGCAAAAGCAGGCAACCATCGTAATATTGATAGCCATTATCATGAATTCGATAAAATTCGCCATATTTAAAAATGCAGTGATCATATACTGAAAGGTTGCTACTGGTTTCACGCATTAGAATGCCGCCCCAATCTCCAACTACCGGAGAAGTTTGTGTGCCGTCTTTGTTGGTATCCATCGGGTTTCCATAATTATCATCTTTTATGGAAGTAATCACGATTGGATCGTCTGCTGTACCATCCATAATAAATTTACCATCCACCAGTAGGTAGTGGTTATAATCAAATGATTTGATAACAACACCCGGATCAATGGTTAGGCTAAGATTTTCAGGAACGGTTACTATGCCCAGCAAGACATAGG
>JABMQA010001274.1 GCA_013203545.1 Bacteroidota bacterium | reverse complement strand
CGGATTTCCCGAATCCGTTCCAGTAATTCTTCGAAGTAATCTTTCCCGAAAAGTTTTTTCCCTTGTTTCAACCGCTCGTCGTCGAGAACAAACCCTTTGATAATAAACTCTTTTAACGTTTTTGTAGCCCAAATCCTGAATTGTGTTGCCTGATGCGAATTTACCCGGTAGCCAACCGAAATAATTGCATCGAGATTATAAAATTCAAGTTTCCGGTTTACTTCACGCCCCGATTCATTTTGAACTGTTCGGATTTTCCGAACAGTTGCCTCTTTTTCCAGTTCTCCGCTTTTATAAATGTTTGCAAGATGCTCGCTAATTGTCGATTTTACTACCCCAAACAATTCGCCCATTGCACGCTGGGTGAGCCATACCGTTTCGTCCTGCAGAATTACCTCGATTTTAATTTCTCCCTGCGGGGTACTGTATAATATGATTTCTGAATTACTCATTTTCTATTCCTGTAATCATCAATAATTTCTTTCGATTTCCGCAAACCCAATTGCAACTCTTGTTGAACCAATGCAACCGCTTCGATGGGTTTACCTTCTTTTACTAATTTCAGTTTTTTTTCTTCAAACTCTTTACTTATAATCGCCATAATTATTTTGAATTAATTGTTTTCTACAATTTTAATTTCTTCCTCTGTCAAACCGTACAATTCATAAACCATTTGGTCTATTTCTTTGTCGGTTTTTTTGATTTCGGATTTTAGGGTTTGGGCTTCGGCCCTTTTTGTTTCGAAAAGTTCCATCCATTCCATTTCATCTTTTTTCGTGGGTAGAACAATGGGCTGCAGCCCATTTTTAATGCGGGTTTTGTTTGTGTTGGTTATGCTTTTTCGAAGTTCTTTTATAAATTCAGAAAATTCAAGTTCGTGCCAGCTTTCAAGCTTTCGATTGAGTATTTCTATAGAAAATTGAGAATTCAGGTATTTGATAAAATTATTGGTGATTGTTTGTTGTTTTTGAGTAAGCTCAATCATTTTTTCAACCAATTCGGTTAATTCAACTGAATTAAGTTCTGGTACAGGAATTTGACCAAAATACTTCCAGATTAACTGACAACCATTTTGAATTTGTGTGCAGTATTTGGTAATTAACCACCAACCCATTTTCGAATTCAAAACTCCAAGCAATGCTTTATTCTCAGTTGGAATAATCCACATTGAATCATTGCAATACAAACCTTGTTCATCATAAATAAAACATGGTTTTACCTGAAATTTTTGATACATGATTTTGGGTTTTGCAAACTTGTTGTAATAATCACAAGCCCTCAATTCCCACCAGAAATCCCCTTTATCTGTGCGTTTCTTCGCTCTTTCCTCAAATGGAGCTAACCAGTTTTCAATTGATGGGAAATTAGCATTCAGCCAATTTTCTGTTTCAGCTTGGTTTTCGATATTTTCATTTGTAAAACCTTTTTCAAACAGAATTAAATAACTAGATGGGATTACCGTATGGTATTTTGTCAAATCCCGTCCTTGTAAAAATGACTTGATTCTTTCTTCTGCTTTTGGGTCTTTTTCAACGATTTTTTGTTTTGTTTCTTCATCAATTAGAAAAGCTTCGGTTAAACCTGTTAAAACACCTCGGTATGATTGACCACCAATAAAATCAGACAGTTTTATAAATTTAGTTTTAAGTTTTTCTAAGAATGCCTGTTCTTTGTTTGAAGAAATCACCCAGGTTTCGCCGCTAAAAGAATTCGTGTCGAAGGTTTCGGCTGTCTCCAATACATTGAATTTAAAATCCATTGCTGTGGATTCCTTCAATACAGAAACTGAAATCTTTTCCTGTGGTTTTGCTTTTTGTGAAACGAAAATACAAGGATAGGTTGTTGCTCCATCAAAAATTTGAATATCTCCAAAATCAATTAATTCATACATTTTAAATTTGAGGAAATATTCCCTTAGCGGTTTTCCATAACCAGCTTGCAGCCATTTGTTTGGCATGATGTAGGAAATCAAACCATTTGGTTTTAATACATCAATTCCTTTTTCTACAAATACACAATAAATATCACCTTGACTATGATATGTTTCGTAATTCGCATTTTTTAAAGCAATTGAAGTTTCTTTTATTTTTTCAAGATGCACATACGGTGGATTTCCAATTACCACATCAAAACCGCCTTTGTATTCGGTACGGAATGCATGTTTGCGGGTGCAGGTCATTTTCTGAATAAGGGGTTGCAACCCTTTGTTGATGTTGGGCAGATGATGTTTTTCCCTGTTATTTGCGACGTATTCAATTGTATTGACCAATTGTTCTTCCGATTCTATCAATCTCCTATCAAACTTTTGGGCCCATAAATTGAAAGTTTCTTCTTTTGATATTTCAAGATACTCTTTGAATTTCTGAGCCGACTTTCCTTTTAATTTCCGTACAATATTTGTGAGTTCATCTTCTTCGCAAACCAATAACATGTGAACATGGTCTTCTCCAATATTATAGGCTAAACAATTGTATTTCTCTTCAACAACGATATCAGAAATAATCTCTGTTACTTTTATTGCATCTTTATCGTCCAGATAAATTGAACGGTCAACATGCATTTCACCACTTGCCCGTCGTTCCCTGACTTTGTATTTTATCATCCTTTCTGAAGTTCGGGTATCATGGGTAACCCATGTAACGTGCCATGCCTTTTTCTTTTTCTTCTGAAAAATATTCGGGAACTCGTTTTGCCAGTTAAACGCTTTTTCTCCGGCAACTTCAGGGTCATCAATCAGCGAGTTTCCGCATTTAATGTT
>JABMQA010001273.1 GCA_013203545.1 Bacteroidota bacterium | reverse complement strand
GAGGCTGATACGATGGACAAAATGCCCATGATTCGGGTGCTGAAAATCATGTCAAGAAACGTGGAGAGGGAAAAGGAGATGAGTTCACCGTTATCAAAGAACGAAAAGTTGCTTAAGCCTAAAGTACCGCCTAAAAAGAATGTGATAAATGAAAGACCGGATAAGATGAGAAAAACACCAACTATTACCACCAGGACCCTGAATATTACCCTTAAGAATGTGGTTAGGAAATCAATCAGGCTGTCGAAAAAAGTCCTGCTACCTGTGCTTTTTTTTTTAAAAGTTTCGCGTGCCCCGTCAGCAAAATTATTTAGCTTCCCTTTCATGCTGTCAACCTCATCCCGAAAGGAGCGCTCTATATTCGAGATGTTTACGGGCTCCCCCCGCATTTCGAGTTTTTCGGCAGTTGTTATGGCTTCCGGAACGATGATCCATAAAATGATATAGGCAATCAGACCCGCGCCACCAAAAAACAATGAGACGATAAACAATACCCTGAACCAGACCGGATCGATATTGAAATATGCAGCCAGTCCACTTGAAATTCCTGCTATCATTTTACCGTCAGGATCCCGGTACAATCGTTTCGCCCTGTTGTAAACATATGCTTTTTGGCTTTTTCTGGATTCGCTATCACTGTCTTCATCCATTTCGGCGGGTTCTCCCATCATTGAAATTACCTGGTCGATATCCTCGATGGAGATTACCTGTTTGGTATCTACAATCTTCTCCTGAAGTAGTTCGGCAATACGGCTTTCGATGTCCGTCACAATCTCATCCCTGCCATCCATCTTTGAGAAATGCCGTTTGATACTGTTCAAATAGCGGTTTAGTCTTTCATATGCATCATCGTCGATGTGAAAAATAATACCACTGATGTTGATTGAAACTGTTTTTTTCATTGTATGTTAATGATTAAATTTTCAATTATTTGTTTAATGGTTTTGTAATACTATTAACTGCATTGATCAGTTCTTTCCAACCGATTGCCAGTTCTTTGAGCATTTTCTCACCAATTTCGGTGATCTGGAAGTATTTCCTTGGAGGGCCCGATTTGGACTCTTCCCAGCGGTAGCTTAGCATGCCGTCGTTCTTCAAACGGGTCAGCAAAGGGTATAGGGTTCCTTCAACCACTATGAGTTTCGAATCCTTAAGTTTCCCTAAAATATCAGATGCATATGCATCCTTGCTTTCAGAGATTATCGAAAGAATACAAAACTCGAGTACACCTTTCCGCATTTGCGATATCGTTTTTTCAGTATTCATGATGCAAACATAATATAAAATTTAGAACTATGCAATACAAAGTACTAAAAAAAATATAATTCCATTTAAAGCAAGTTACCTTGCGTAAACTTTAAATACAGTAAAACAGCCAATTAGATCATTATTTAGAAGAAATAAAAATTTGTCTCCCGGGATGAAATTTATCGGGCAATATGTTAACAAACGTTAATTTGGGGTGTGATCGGCATTTCGATTATATTTGCCCGATAAAAGTTATTGGTATTGAAAAAAAGCATCATTTTCGTATTCGCTATTGTCGTGTTTTACTCCGGAAACACGTTTGCACAGTTTATTGCTGAATATCTGAACAATGACGCCGATTCCAATTACATCGAATACTCTCCCAAAATCCTTGTTATCCGGATGTTCACTTCCACCAAATACCTGAACTTCGAAATAGCTGACAATGCATTGAAGGAGAGACTAATTTACAAACCCAACGAAAACCAGGTTTTGGGCATTGGGTTTATGTATAAATGGGTGGGTGTTAACCTGGGGTTTACTATGCCATTCATGAATAGTGACGATGAAACCTACGGCAAAACAAAATACCTCGATCTTCAATCCCACATTTATCTGCGAAAAGGAACCTTTGATATTTACCTTCAGCGTTACAAGGGTTTTTATCTTGAAAATTCCGGCGACATGATCGTAAACTGGCCGGGCGAAGAGGTATATATGATCCGTCCTGATATCAGGGCACATACATTTGGGATCAATTATCATCATTTCTTTAACTATAAAGAGTACTCCTACCGGGCATCGTTTGTTCAGAGTGAAGTTCAGAAGAAAAGTGCAGGATCGTTTATCCTTGGTATAAATGCGGACTATGCCTTTCTGGAGGGTGATTCATCCATTATCCCGGATAATGTTTCATATGAAAATTTTTATCAAAACAGGCATTTCAGCAAAGGTAGCTTGCTTAACGTGGGAGCAGGGTTTGGATACACGCATACCTTTGTAATATGGAAAAGATTTTTTATTTCGCTATCGCTAAACGGAGGGTTAAGCCTTGGATATACCAGGCTTCATAAGAGCGAACAAAATACAGTGGATTACCGGATCGGCTACAATGCCAATGCCGCCGGTAGATTTGCCTTTGGTTATAACCATAATAAGTGGTATGTAGGATTTTCTTCACTGAATTTAATACTGATGAACAAAGCGCCGGGAGACAAAAACTGGATAAATGTAGGAGCAGGCAATTACAGGTTTAATATCGCCAGGCGAATTTTTTTAAAGAAAAATGTGAAACTGCCTTGATAAGTGAAATTTTCAAAATAACTTCCTCAAACTAATAGCTTACAAGTTCCCCCTTCGCTATTATTGTTAACTTTTGTAAATAATAGATTACGTTGTAAATAAGGAGATTTCTCCGTCG
>JABMQA010001272.1 GCA_013203545.1 Bacteroidota bacterium | reverse complement strand
TCAGGCCAATACACGGATGTACCAGCCACCTCCTTAACGATATTCACAGTACCAGGGCCACCGAAAAACGCATCTGTCTCAACCAGGCATGGAGAAAAAACAGGAAGCAAACTCCAGCCGACATTCAATTCAACAGGTGAATCTGATACACTGACACCATTCATTTCCATCTCAAAACCATCCAGGGTTTTTACCTGGTAGCCATCATTATAATTCCAGTTAACAATGGTATTGACAGAACCACCGGGATAATACACCTGGTTTATTGAGGACAGAATTATGAAATCTTCCCCGAAAGGGGCAAAAATTTCCTCCACACTTTTAGTAATAGGATCAATATAACTTGATATCCCACTCCAACCTGCCGGGATAAGAAATGTTTGAGGAATTAACTGATAGGCATCCAGGCTAATAAGCCTTGACAGACCGTTGTTGTAAAATTTTCCATCGCTGACCGGGAATCCGGGATCGTAGGTTACACCGGCATAATATTCATGCTGATCGGCCTGTGAAAATATTTTCCATGTGAATGGTTCACCTTCGTCGAAACCATCTTTAACGCCTGAAAAGGCATCATCACCAAAAGCTGTCACCACGTTATCCTCATCCAACCACTGAATTGCCCCGCCACACCTGGCATCCTGGTTATCATCCAAATAAAATACTCCAATAAAATCCCCAATTTTTAAAGGATATCCCTCCAGTTGTGGATTGGCGGCAATGGGAATGGAAATATGGTGAGATGCAGGTGTAAGTACAAATTCCCAACCGGGAGGCAGGGTTTCATCGAGCTGCATTTCAAAACTGGCAAATGTGATGTTGCCCCCACCGGTGATTTCCACCCCAGTGGTGGTTTGGAGCAAATATCCGTTGGCCATGCAGGTTACCTGATAAGTACCGGGTGAAATGCCCTCAATCAGGTAGTTGTAATCCAGTGTGATACCATCATTGCTGGCACCCGTATAAACATGCATTCCATCGGAAACAGTTATCACTGCGCCGGCCAGAAATTCACCCGTACAACTTGTTGTTACGGCGCCGGCAAGCTTACCGGCATCAAGCGCCGGCAAAATGGTGATATGATAATCCTGGCCGTTATTGTTATCCCAGGTACCATCATCGAAACTGATTACAAAATCCACAATAGTAACATCCTGCACCGGGTTATTGAACGGCCCGATCTTGAATAGTGAGCTGATTATTGCCGTTTGGCCCTTCCATGGGTGATTGAACCGCCGGCCCGCTGCCTCCGAACAAATAACTTCCTTCCGGCCAGTAAGCCGGATCGGGGCTGTTCCAATCGTTGACACCCCAGTGCAAATTGGCGCCCTGGGTAGCGTTTTCAACAACAATGGTAATCATATCTTCATTGTCCGGTTCTTCCGGCGTCCAGGAAACATCACCCTGACCTCCGGGAGAATATGTGCCCACAAAAACATGCTGAATGGGTGTTTTGAAAACATTTCCGTTGTTGTCGGTGGCCTCGATGTAGTAATCCACCAGTGTTTCGGATAATCCTGTAATTTCAGCATGGTATTGATATGCGATGTACTCAGGCATGATAAAAAAATCGATCTCCGGATTGTTGGTAACATTTCCGGCAGGATAAAGACGGTTGTCCATGGCAAGGTCAACCCAGGACCCTACCCCGGAACCACCGGCATACGTTTCGTTGGTATTGTCATCGATGGGGTTAACACCATCCTCATCCTGACGATATTTCAGAACCACATTCTGCAATCCGTTCACATCATAAGCCAGCGTCCACACCCAGAAATCACTCGAATTCTGATGTTGCTGATAACCGTAAGTTGGCCCGAACCCTATACCGCCGGGATTGTAAGGATAACGCTGTGGGATAAACACAGTCGGAGGTGAGTTATCCTCTCCGGGATGTTCGGCGATCACCTCGTCAGCATAACCAACCGCATTATTTGCAGCCAGTGTTTGTTTCACTTCCATATCCATAGCTGTTCCGTAATACATATAACCGCTGGTAAAACCCGGCAACAGATGATGCCATGCTTTGGCCGCTTTGGGCGATGTAGGGGATGGTTCTGCAATATCTGAAACATTGAGGGGGCCGGATAAATCTTCGGCCATCTGCACATGGTTTTCAGCCGCCACCAGCACGGCCCAGTTCCTGACGTCTTCGGTCCAGCCATCCGGATTGAATTCATAGCTGCCGGTGTACATAGGCCATATCCAATTGATGAATTGCGGATGACCCCAGTCGTTGGCGGCATTAACCCATGAACCATCCTCCACATGTACCACATTATCGTCCGGTACGGGATGGTCAGATAAAAACTGTTGAATGGTAGAAGGTACATATCCCTGGCTGGCACAAGCCTGCGCAAATTGCGGCACCGAATTCTGGTAATAATCATAACCCCCACCCCATGCATTGTCGCCATCATGGGCCAACAAAACCATACTGGGATGATCGGGGTCATCAAAAGGGGCGATGTGTGAATCGATCTCGCCTGTTCCCATCAGGGCGTATCCATTCATATAGCTGAGTACATCATCCATCGGGACAACTTCAATTTTATATTCCTCTCCTGTCAGGGGGTCTACGTATTTCGCCTTATGGGCCTGGTAACAATATGGTGCGGCAAAGGTACCGCCACGGCCGTCAATTTGCCCGCTCCACCAATTCGACCCAATTGTATTTACTTTATCAGCGCCGTTTGGCGGCTCCATATTGCACCCTGAGGTACCAAATGAAAGCGGATAATCCGACATCGTCCTTGCCAGGTGGCTGTTGGCAATCACACTCCAGTCGAACCCCTCCTCCACCAAAACCTTAATGATCCGTTCGCTAAAGGAACATTCGGCCGGCCAGTATCCTTTTGAATAGTCGGGCTGGCTACCGAAATTTTGCTCGTAAATGTAACGGTGCGTTTGTATTTCCTTTCTCAACACATTTTCGCTAACAAGCGGAGAAATTACATGGTGGGAAGTAAATCCAACGATATCCATGCGGGGCTTTCCACCGGAAGTCTGCCATCCACGGGCCGTTACAAAATTACTTTGCCATCCGGTACTGTAGCCCCACTGTCCGGCATCTGCCAGGCTGTTCACATTTTCCATGAGGCAACCGGAATAATTAACCTGTGCACCTGCTTCAGGGAGTCCAAGCAGTGTTTGTACAGCGTCCTTTGTCCTGTATTGATATACCGCCTTACGATCCTCTTTACCAAAAATATCCTCGAGGTCGTTTAATGGATGTGATTTTCCATCAGGGTAAAGGTTACCACCATTATTTTTCAGGTATTGCGATTCCCATGCATCCTGGTATTGGGCAGGTTGCCACTGGCTGTTTTCTGGCCAGTAGATGGGTTGTTGCAGATGCCAGAGATAGGTAGTGTGAACCTGCGTATAGATTGAGGAGGTTAAAATCACAGCCAACAGGAAAAGTACATATCGTTTCATAGAGATCTGTATTTTTGAATTGAGGCGTAAAAATAAGCAAATGGGAGGAAAGTGAACTTGAAAAACTAAACTCAATGATTTCCCTGATATTTCTCAGGGCTGTTTCCAGTGTTTATGTGGATAACCGGAAATTCAGATGATAGAAGGTGCAGAGCACCGGAATATTCTACAGATGCATTTAATATTTTGGTGCGCTGCACCTTGAATGCCGATTGAGATTCTACCAACCTAAAAATATTACCGGTTCGCTGCACCTGGCCTTCCTGCTGAAGGAAATTTTCAGAATAACTTCCCCAAAACTATGATTAAATTGCACTTGAAAAATGTACCATCAAAGTTAGATATTGACAAATTGTTCCTGATAAAAACAGGCCTGCTTCAAGAAATTATAGCAAATATGTCTGGTCTTTGGGATTCAGGACTGTGAGATTTGATGTAAAAATGGCAACTGCTA
>JABMQA010001271.1 GCA_013203545.1 Bacteroidota bacterium | reverse complement strand
GTCGAGCAAGGGCCCGGATATTTTATTCAGATATTTCTGAACGATCCCGGGACCGCAAACACAATCCTGGTCGGGATGGTTGTAATAACCGCAGGGGCAGGGGTTCATAGCTGCCACCAACATAAAACTGGACGGATATTCTACTGTAAACCTGGCCCTTGAGATGGTGATGGTACGATCTTCAAGTGGCTGCCGGAGTACTTCGAGTACAGTCCGCTTAAATTCGGGCAATTCATCCAGGAATAACACACCATTGTGTGCAAGTGAAATTTCGCCGGGTTGCGGGTTCTGACCACCACCAACCAGTGCCACATCGCTGATGGTATGGTGTGGCGACCTGAAAGGTCTGATGCATATCAGCGCTGACTCCCTGCTCATTTTACCTGCCACCGAATGAATTTTGGTGGTTTCAAGCGCCTCATGTAAATTCAATGGTGGCAGTATCGAAGGAAGCCGCTTGGCAAGCATCGTTTTTCCTGAACCTGGCGGGCCAATAAGGATCCTAATATAGATGGTTTTAGTAATATGCTATTATAGTCGAATTTATTTACGAATTGCATAAACAACCACGACAATTATGATAATAACTATTACTACTAAAATTGTTTCAGCCAAGTTCCACAATATAAAATCAAGTAAAAAAAGGAATGGAATGGAAATCCCTATTGCTAATATTCCCCAGAAAAAACACCCAACACTATTTTTAAAATCATCAAAATTCATAGTAGAAATTTCCTTCCAAACACATTTTCTATAATCTTCACACCATTGATTTTATTTCCAAATTTCATTTTATCACACAAAGATAGATTGTTTTACACAAAACGATTTTTTCAATATAATATTTTTGCTTTCGCTGTTCCAGTAGACCTGATTACCAACTTTTCAAAATGCTGAAATCTTATAATATAATCATATTCATCTCCATCAAGTTCACGTTCTATTGGTGGGAGGTTTTTCAGCTTATCATAATAGCCTTCTGGGCGGTTTCTTTTATTCAATTTATCGCTAATACGGGCGTTAAGATAGCGTGGGTTTTTTTCAAGTATCTTATGACCAGGCAAAATTTTCTGTTTAGGAAAAATCTCAATACTGCTACAAATCTTTTTTACCTGTGTCTGTAAACGTAAGCGAATATCAACCTTTGCCGCTTCATCTTTAGCCTCATATAACAGCTGGTGGATAATTTTCAATTTATCAATGGATTCAATGAATTCTTTACCATTATTTTGTAATGTGATTAACTTACTTTGCCATTCCTCAATATTAGCCAATAAATTATCCCACTCCATACTCATGTGTCTCGGACATTTCGAAAGTTAGTGTAAAATCTTAAACCATCAGAATACTAAATAAATAGATTTCTCCATGCGGTCGAAATGACCGATACATCAGGGTAATGAAACAGTACAAACAGTAATTTCAATTCTTTCTACCCTCCCCAGTTCACCCCGTACAGACTCCGGTAGTGGATGGCTGCGGAAAGGTGATTGGTACTGATATCGGGGTTGCCGTCCAGTTCGGCAATGGTGCGGGAAACATTTTTATGATATCAGATATCCGATGTAAGATGTTTGATTTTTGATCTGGTTTCCAAACATCTTATATCTCAGATCACACATTGGACATCTGATATTTTTCAATCACACTCCCCAGCTCTCCCTGTCCAGACTACGGTAATGAATAGCTTCGGAAAGGTGTTCGGTATTAATTTCGGCACTTTTATCCAGATCGGCGATGGTCCTCGAAACTTTCAGGATCCGGTCGTAAGCCCGGGCCGACAGACTGAGCTTTTCCATGGCATTTTTCAGGAGGGTCATTCCGTCTTCGTCGATTTTACAAATTTGTTTCAGCACTTTGCTCGACATTTGGGCATTGCAATGGATGCCCTTGTTGTTTTTGTACCGTTCTTCCTGGATCACCCGCGCTTCCTCAACCCGCTTTCTGATCAGTTCACTTTTCTCGGTGGGCCTTGGATCGGTTAATTCGCGAAATGGAACGGGCACCACTTCAACATGGATATCGATCCTGTCGAGCAAGGGCCCGGATATTTTATTCAGATATTTCTGAACGATCCCGGGACCGCAAACACAATCCTGGTCGGGATGGTTGTAATAACCGCAGGGG
Organism: Bacteroidota bacterium; assembly: GCA_013203545.1. Classification (GTDB taxonomy): domain Bacteria; phylum Bacteroidota; class Bacteroidia; order Bacteroidales; family 4484-276; genus JABMQA01. The sequence goes on along the minus strand of JABMQA010001271.1, from coordinate 44 downwards.
CAGGGGTTCATAGCTGCCACCAACATAAAACTGGACGGATATTC
>JABMQA010001270.1 GCA_013203545.1 Bacteroidota bacterium | reverse complement strand
TTTTTATAGTTATACTGTATCTTGTTTTTACATTTGGCTTCAGGTCAGGAGCGTCCACAGGTATGCCTTTTTCCGTTTACCTCATTTCTGGGATGATTGCCTGGATGTTTTTTGCCAGCATTTTGAACATGTCAGCTAATATTGTCAGGAGTTATTCTTTTCTTGTGAGCAAGGTTGATTTCAGACTTAGTATTCTACCTATCGTTAAAATAGTAAGTGACTTTGTTCCACATTTGTTTTTTGTATTGCTTGCAATAATAGTCGCCTGGATGAATGGTTATGCGCCCTCACTGTATACGCTGCAAATTTTTTATTATCTTTTTTGTATGACGACTCTGTTGCTTGGGCTCAGCTGGATCACTTCATCTACAAATTTGTTTGTGAAAGATATTGCCCAGGTAGTTTCCATTATCACCCAGTTTGGTTTTTGGATGACCCCTATTTTTTGGAATTTAAATTCTATACCAGATCAATTTCAATGGGTTGTCAAGCTTAACCCCATGTGCTACGTAGTCCTGGGTTACCGGGATTCCTTGGTATACAAAATTGGATTTTGGCATCATCCACTGGGAACCCTTTATTTCTGGGGGGTCACTGGAGTGATACTGTTCGCAGGGATTACCATCTTTGGTAAATTGCGGCCTCATTTTGCGGAGGTTGTATGATGAGTGATATTGCTATTTCATTAAAGGATGTTTCCAAATTTTATAAATTGTATGATTCACCAAGGAAGCGATTGCTGGAAGCTTTGCATCCTTATGGGAAGAAATACCACAAGGAATTCTATGCTGTAGAAGATGTAAACCTTGATGTCAGAAAAGGGGAAATTCTTGGCATAATTGGTAGGAATGGCAGTGGGAAAAGTACATTACTGAAGTTGATTTGTCGGGTATTGGTACCGACCAATGGAACAGTAGTCGTACAAGGCAGTATTTCTGCTTTAATAGAGCTTGGCGCCGGTTTTAATCCCCAATTCACAGGTCTCGAGAATATTTATTTTTATGGTACTGTCCTTGGCCTCTCCAGAGAGGAAATGGCAGGAAAGATTGATGGTATTGTGGCCTTTGCTGATATAGGTGAATTTATTCATCAACCCATACATACATATTCAAGCGGAATGAAGGCTCGCCTGGCCTTTGCCGTTGCCACAGAAATCGATCCCGATATTCTTATTATTGATGAAGTCCTTGCCGTTGGTGACACGGTCTTTCAACGTAAATGTTTTTCACGAATTAATAATATGTTCAAAAATGGCAAAACAGTTATCCTTGTATCTCACAGTAGAAACTCCATTGTTGGCCTGTGCGAGAATGCAATATTGCTCGATAAAGGTAGAATACTCTGTTCAGGAGAGGCAGAACCGGTGGTTAAGGAATACGAAAAGTTATGCTATAAGCAATTCCTGGTCAGCGAAAACAATTCTGAAAATAAGAAACCGCAAAAACAGCCTGATACTGAAAGTGCTGAAATAAAAACAATAAGCGGATCTGTAGGTGATGAAACAACATGGGATCCTACACTTATAGGCGATGAACCCATAATTTATAAGAAATCAGGTATTGAATTTGAAAGTTTTGCTATTTATGATCTTGATGATAACAAGGTTAATATTCTTAAACCTGGCGCTACATATAAAATAAAAGCGCTTTTTTTGCCCAAACAGGATGTTTATGATGATGTTATGTATGCTATGCGAATCAGAACCTTGCAGGGCTATATGATCGCCTGGATGGGCTATCCATTCCAGAAAAATGAATATCTGGATATTAAAAAAAATAGGCCGCTCGAAATAGAGTATCTCTTTGATTGTAACTTTTATAGGGGTGTGTTTTGTGTGGATGCTGGTCTGCAAAGTATTATTGATAATGAGCTGTTTCTCCATACCAGTATTAATAATGTCTACACGTTTAGGTTAAATGAGGACACAAAACGAAACCTCAATGGGGATGCACATCTGAATTTCAGGTCTTCCTGAAGGATAATTATTCATGAAGATATCCATTGTTGTTCCGACATATAATAACGAAGAGTATACGATTCGATGTATGAATAGTATCCGCAAACATTCAGATGATTATGTGATACTCTGGATCGATGACGGATCATCTCGGGAGAGCGTTGAACAGGTCCAACAATTCCTTGATAACGAGTCCATACCCTATGAGTTACTGGCAAAAGATAAAAACTCAGGTTTTGCTAAATCGGTAAATCTTGGTTTAGCCCGAGCCTTGGAACTTGGGTCCGATTATGTGGTTATCCAAAATAATGACACGGAGGTTTATGCAGACTGGCTTGTTCGGATGATCG
>JABMQA010001269.1 GCA_013203545.1 Bacteroidota bacterium | reverse complement strand
TCTTTACCTCGAATGAGGTTTGAATCTCCTACAACCGATCTATTTAACCTAAGCTCAATTTGATTTTGATTGAGAAATTGTGCATACATCTCCGGTTGAAGAAATAAATACAACAGGCAAATTATTATATAATACCGTTCCTTTCTCAACGCCATAGTTATTTGTTTAAAATTCTTTAACAGAATTTTTACAAATTTCGCATATTTTTTCATAAAGAGCAAAAAAATTGTACCAAATTAGGATACACAGCGTCAAACCGATGAGAGATTTGAGGTTTCATTCAGGTTGGATCATTCCGGAAAAGTTCAGATAGGTTGTGGAATTAACGTCTCGGTTTATACCCTGATTCTTCAAGGATTTTCTGTGCATCCTCCTCTTCAAGCATTTCTGTCAAAGTTATATCCGGATTGTTGTTCATATAGGCCCTGATGATTTGCCAGCCCATCCACTCACCAATTCTTGCCGGAGATTCCACAGAAAACGAGTGTGTAAAGGGCCCGTCCGTAAAAAATTTCCGGATCGTTTCCGAATCAGAAGCATACAATAGTTCATTTTCGATGATAAAGGCCCAGATATTACTTTCGTTAGCGATACACCAATTCGATTTTTCCTCTGGGTATCCTATCTTAATATGGTCAGGTACATCAGGAACAATGGCATCGAGAAAATATAGGTGTTTTCCTTTACTGATCATCTGTTCCAATACATTTTTGCCCTGTTTTTCAAGAAAGTGATAGTAATATAACTCATAAATGCCGTCTCTCAAAATGTACTTGTGATTCATCCTGTTGATTTTGTAAAGCGGCAACCTCAACTTCCGGTACTCCGGAAAATCAGATCCAAGGTACATATCAAGGGCTATGATCATATCCCCATTGATAAACTGTACCGGGTACTCAAAGATCAATCCTGAGACATAGCTAAAAATTTTTGGCAGATCTTTATCAGGAAAATGGTATTTAAAATATTTGAAAGCGTTAGTGATTTGTTTTTCATATTCCGATAAATCAGGATATTGACTTTCAACGCTATCATACAGTTTAATATTCAATTCACTGGTTACAAAACCATGCATCTGAATAAGGTTGAGGGTATCATCCAGGTCAGCATTGAGAAAAATGGGGAAATCGTATGCTATTCCTTTAAGCCCATTTTTAAGCGAATCCGGATCAATTGCAAACAAAGCCTTTTCATATCGCATCATTTTAGTTTCGGGAATGTCAATGTCAGATATATCAGCCGTAAGCTTTCGCTGATCCGGACCGGAACAGGAGATTATCCCGGCCAGGAGGAGTACCCACGAAAAAAATAAAACACTTTGTCTGTATCTCATAAATTAAAGCATCATTGAAACAAAAAATGTCAACATCCAAAACGAATGTTGACATTATTATTCTACGAATAAATATTTCAAATATTATTTTTTACAGGATTTTCCAGCCAAGTGATATGGCAAAAATATTATTCTTGGACTTGAGATCGAATTCCTTAACATCCTTAATAACGTTATTTATTCCCATCTGATATCTGACATCAAGCGTGAACATTAAAATATCAACTCCGGCCCCAACGTTAAATCCCCAGATCATATCTTCAAGGTTGGCATCCTTGATGGGATCAATGTAGCCATTACCTTCGGTCGTTTTAATGGATTTATCGGTAACAATCGATGCAGAAGGCCCGGCAAGAATTCTGATATTACCAACGCCCAGATTGATAATTCTCCATCCGACAATAACCGGAATTTCGATGGTTTTCATCTCAATCTCCTGTTTAAATGGATTAACAGCTGACTCATCTTTTATAACCCCACCACGTGTAAGCCAATTTACCTCTGGTTGCAAATAAACCTTTTTACCAATTCGGGCAAAAATCCCAAAGTTGAAATTGTTGCTCACATCCGACTTTACCTGATCCACATCGGTAGTGAGTTTGGAGGTATTAAATCCGATTTTCGGACCGATTGAAAACTGGCCAAAAGCAAAACTTGAAGCCAGTATCAGTGTTAAAATGATTGTAATTTTTCTCATAATAATATTTTTTTCAAATGGATGTTTAATGCAAATATAAAAAGATTACCAATAAACAAGTGGTTTTTTATGAATTTTGTCTTGTCCTGAAAGTGGTGGACTGAAAAAGGCATAGCAATGAGAGCAAAGTCCGAAGCAAAAAACGCATAAAGTCAAAGTGTTAGGGCTTTCCTACTGAGGTAAGATGGAATAAATCCCAATAGGGTCCGATCCCAATAAATAACGGGAAGGAGAGCCTGTCAGAGTTAAAATAGCTGGTGCAATTTTGCCAGAGGTATCCCTTGGGAGGAAAAGGAAAGACAGCGTGTTGGTTGTAAGGAAAAATCAAGGCTAATCAAGCTCAAACGAAACGCAAAGGGAAATAAATGGGAAGGAAGCAAATTGAAGACTGCGGAATGGAGACTGAAGACTGCCGACTGCCCACTGCCGACTGCCGACAGCCGACTGCGTACTGCGAACTGCGGACTGCGGACTGCG
>JABMQA010001268.1 GCA_013203545.1 Bacteroidota bacterium | reverse complement strand
GTCAAAGCAGGTTGCCTGTAGTTGTCGTGTTATGTCATACATTATCATGTACTTATAGTACCATGCTAAGGTATTGCTTAGGTGTAATTAGAGCAATTATGAAGTTTTTACAATTACATTTGGCAATATTGAAATACGTATAATAATTAATCATAAGGCAAATGAAAAAAATAATTTTCTTTATCGTAGTAATCGTTTGGGCTATCACCCCAATGTTTACCAACGCCCAAAACAACGCCCTCGATTTTAATAGTGCAAATCAGGAATACATTAATATCGGTACTGGACCCACAGTAGTAAATACTATTGAATTTTGGGTTAATCCAACCACCACATCTATTAATTTCTTAGGTCTGGCAAAGCTAAATGTTATTACTAATATTTTGGTCGACGAATTGGGAACTATAACTACATATAATTTTATCGATCCAATCATTTATATTAATGGAGTTGTAAGTTCTACACTTCCTGCAAATGCCTGGTCACATGTAGCAATAACAACAACAACATCCATAAATGCAAATGGTTTTATGATTGGATCCAGTGGACATTATTTAGACGGCAAAATGGATGAGTTCAGGCTGTGGAGCGATGTACGTACTCAGGCTGAAATACGTGCCAATATGTATCAGGAAGTTGCAGGAGGTGAAGCAGGACTTGTAGCATATTACAAGCTAAACGAAACCACAGGTACCACTGCTAATGATTCTCAAACTTCGGGCACTTATGATGGGACACTCACTGGAGGTTTCACTTTTGATGCCAACGCCTCTCCTTCCCCTGCTTTCTTCGGCCCAAAAAATTGCTTGAATTTTGATGGATCTGACGAAAATATTCTTGTTGATCCCTTTTCCCCAACCCTTAGCGGTGCGGGTACCATTTCATTTTGGATTAAACTTAATGAAATTCCAACTGATAATGCTCGTTTAATATCTAAAGGCAATACTTCTGCTGGTGGAGATGAGATATACTTATTAAACAACGATGGAAGAATTGCAACAACTGGATTTATTGTTGGAGATGATTTAACATCATCTAATCCATTGAGTACAGGAGTATGGACTCATGTTGCTATTACTGCAGATGGTTCCGGCTCAAAACTTTATATAAATGGAGTTTTGGATGATACAGGTGGTGCAGCAGCTTTTTCTTATGATTCTTTTAGAATTGGCGGACAATTTACATCTCTCTGGGAAACCGTAGATGCCTCTATGGATGAGCTGCGAGTATGGAATGATGTGAGAACTGTTACGGAAATAAGAGAATATATGTGTAAAAATCTTACCGGAAACGAAACCGGATTAGTTGCCTACTATAATTTTGATAATAAATCAGGTACAATCCTTCAGGATTTTTCAGGAAACGACAATGACGGCACTTTATATTATATGGATCCTGCAACCGATTGGATTGCTTCAACTGCATTTAATACCTGGCTTAATACAAACGCTGATAGTTGGACAACTGCCTCCAACTGGAGTAGAGGAAGTGCCCCCGTGTCAACAGATAATGTAGGTGTTTACACATATTCAGGAGGAACCGATGCAATTCTTGATGGCTCACCTGAAGTAAATAACTTTTTACTCGGTGGATCATCTTTCATGGAAATTATTTCAGAAATAACAGTAAACGGCAGCTTCTTTTTGGAAAGTGATCTTGACTTGTATGGGCAAACTATCACGCTTGGCAGTACGGCCACATTAGTTGAAGGAACCGGGATTCTTTACGGTACAAGTGGAACAATAACAACAACAAGAGACTTAAATAATATTACTGCCCAAAATGTAGCCGGACTTGGGGCAACAATCACTACAAGCGCTAACATGGGCAGCACTGTTATTACGCGTGGACTTGCCTTTCAAACAGGTGGTTATGGAAACGAGAGCATCAAGCGTTATTATGATATTGCACCAACAACCAATACAGGTTTAAATGCAACGCTTGTTTTTAATTATTATGATAGCGAACTGAACGGCCTCACAGAAGCTGATCTGGTTTTATTCCGGTCAACTGATGGCGGCAGTGTTTGGATTGATAATGGTGGTACTGTAGAAACTGGTGCAAACACTATAACACTTGCCAGCATCGATGCTTTTTCACGGTGGACTGCAGGATCTACATCAGCTACTTTAGAAGGCCCCATTTATGTTAATGTCAATGCATCCGGAAGCAATGATGGAACAACCTGGGCGAATGCCTTCACATCATTTCAATCAGCTCTCGATGTGGCAGTTTCAGGCAAACAAATATGGGTAGCCAAAGGCACCTACTACCCAAGTGTGGAAGTGGGTGGTACCGGTGACCGTTATCAAGCATTTCAAATGATTAACGGGGTATCCATTTACGGTGGATTTGCAGGAACAGAAACATCAACTGCAGCACGTACAGATTATGGTATTGGGGGCGCTAATGAAACCATCCTCAGCGGAGATATCGGTGTAGTAGATGATGCTGACGATAACTGCTGTAATGTATTCTCCCATCCCAGTGGTACGGCCTTAACCAGTTCAGCAGTACTTAACGGTTTTACAATTTCAGATGGCAATGCTAACTTATCCGTTACCCCTTTCGTGGTTTATAGAGGAGGAGGTATGCATAATAGTGGATCTTCTCCAACAATAACAAATTGTAATTTTACAGACAATTATGGTCATGATGGCGGAGGAATGTATAATTCAGCAAGCTCCTCTCCTAATATAAGTAATTGCACGTTCACAAACAATGATTCTTATAACGGTGGTGGGATGTATAATTCCTCTTCCAGTCCAACGATTACTAATTGTAGTTTTACAACCAACACCAGTTCATCTGGCAGCGGAATGTGTTTAAAATATTCTTCCCCAACATTAACTAATTGCAACTTTACAACTAACACCACTAGTGGTTCTGGAGCAGGTATTCTGATGACGTACAACTCTGCTCCAACATTTATCAACTGCCTTTTCGCAAATAATAATGCAAATGGTAATGGAGGGGGTTTGGTTATTCAAGGGTATGATGGATATCGAGCACAACCAACATTTATCAATAGCACATTCGCTAACAACTATTCAGGAAGTAATGGTGGGGCAATCATTGCTTCTAATTACTTTGACCTTACAATTAAAAACTGTATTCTATGGGGTAATACATCATATTATGCTAATACAAATGAACTGTCCCTTTCAGGGACTGATTACACCGGAGCAATTTATTATAGCGACATCAAGGGATGTAATGGTAGTGGTGGAAGCTGGAATACCAGTTTTGGCACTGACGGCGGCAACAACATCGATACCAACCCACACTACGCCGATGCCGGAAATAATGATTATCGTCTCAGCAGCTATTCCCCCTGTGCCGATGTGGGGAGCGACGCAGCCAATTCAGAAACATACGACATCCGCGGAACCGGTTATGGCCGTAAATTGAATAAATCAACAGGCGCTTCCGGCACAATCGATATGGGAGCGTATGAATTCAAATTTGGTACTGATCCTGAATATGCCTTAACCACCTGGACGGGGACATCGACTACAGCCTGGAATACTGAAGGAAACTGGTCGGGTAATGATGTACCTACCATGTACTATAATATTACTATTCCGGATGTTGCCAACGATCCGGTCATAGCCCCGAATGCTTCTGCAAACTGCAATAACCTTACGATTGGTAGCGGATCAGCATTCACGATCCAAAGTGATGCTACCGGTGTCGGCTCACTTATCACAAGTGGAACCATTACTAATAACGGAACGGTTAGTATCCAACGTTATGTAAGCGAAAGTATCTGGCATCTTATCTCTGTACCCAACAATGTAACAACTGCAAACACTTTCCTTGGCGATTATCTGCAAACATGGGATGAAGCAACCCATTCCTGGACAGATATATCCGACCCCGAAACTGTACTCAACCCCAAACAGGGTTACAGCCTCTGGGCAACACCAGGTAAAGCAACAACCTACACTTTCACAGGAACACCACTTACCGGAAATCAAAGCCAGTCTGTCACATTCACGGAATATTCAACCGAACCCGATGCCTATGAAGGCGCCAACCTGCTTGGTAATCCCTATCCCTCCTCCATCGACTGGAGTGGTCTGGACGACACCTGGGGCGCAGTGTATTACTGGGATCAAAGCCAGGATGGCGGCGCTGGAGATTATGTTGAATGGAATGATGGGGCCGGAGGCGGGTCCCAATACATTCCTCCAATGCAAGGTTTTTTTATCGTTACAGGAACTGGCGGGACATTCAGCCTGACAAATGCTGATCGTACACATGAGGGCACGTCCAATTATTATAAGTCGGAAAGTGAACTGGAAAATGGTTTGGTATTGCTCGGATCGAATGGTTCATTCAGCGATGAACTTTATGTTATTTTTAGTGAAGAAACCAACACAGGTTTTGAACTCCATAGGGATGCCTGGAAATTGGTCTCCACATCCGAAGGCGTTTCACAACTCTATTCATTTTGTGAAGATGGCAAACTTGCAATAGATGTCCGCCCCGAAACAGAAGTTATTCAACTGGGTTTCCAAAACAACCTTAACGGCATCAATAGCATCGGCATTAAAGAAATTGCCGGCATTTCCGAAGCTATCCTCGAAGATACCAAAACCGAAACATTTCACAATTTAATTAACGGCAACTACGAATTTGTGTGGGATATAACCGATGATGAGAAGCGGTTTAAGCTGCATCTGGACGCAGTTGGTATTGAGGAAAACATTGCTGATGAAAGCAGCGTCCTGATCTTCGCTTCCAATCGGCAAATCTTTATCAAAGGTGCTGAAAGCGGAGAAGTAATAGTTTCGGATATGATGGGAAGGGTTGTGATGGAGGAAAATATCAACGGAAGAGAACTAAACACCATTCCTTTGAAATTGAAAACGGGGATTTATGTGGTTATGGTTAGGAGTGGGAATGAGGTTCAAACTGAAAAAATATATATAAAATAATAAACTGTATCAGGTTGCAAGTTGCAGGGTATGTTAACCTGCAACCTGAAATTCGAAAAAAACATAAATCATGAAAACATTCAAAAAACTCATCTTATCAGTAATCTTCCTATTTACAATGGGTGCCCTTTCAGCCCAAACCCCGCCTCCGCCCAATGGGACCGGTGGCGCTCCGGGTGGTGGAAATACACCCGTTGGCGGTGGTGCTCCCGTAGGTGGCGGTCTTTTCCTATTACTTGCAATAGGTGCAGCATATGGTGGTAAAAAAGTGTATAATATGCGGAAGGAAAAAACCAAAGAGAAGGACTTGTATATTTAATCGAACAGTCTATTTATTAGCGTTTGACGAAATTCTAAGAAGCTGTCTAAAAATGATATTTAAATTTGATTAGCCCCGTCCTTCAGGGCGGGGAGTTGTATTTAATG
>JABMQA010001267.1 GCA_013203545.1 Bacteroidota bacterium | reverse complement strand
TCGAGTAGCTCACTGCGTGATGAGCGGGTGTCGATCGTTTTTAAAGATTTTGCAAGTTCCCTGACCTTCTTTTCGGTAAGACCGGTTGTTTTCCTAACGTCAGCAAGCTTATCCGAAAGCTCGGCAGAACCGGAAATCAATTGTTTAAAGCTAAAATACAAACCGGTCAGCGAAGCGAGGACAGCGGTTACGATCCCAAAATATTTATTAAAGCCATCGGCCATCTTTTGCATGGAAAAGCCGGTTTGAACAGCGCCGGCCCTCACCTGCTTCATCCGAGCGTTGATCTTGGTAAGCTCCAACTCCAGCTTTCTGCGCTCCGGACTGCCGGGTGTCATATTGTTGATGGCGAAACGCAGATCCCTGGCCCGGCGGGAAAGCTGGGCGAAGGTGAGGCCGGTGATCCCGATCTCACTGCGCAGCTGCTTCATGCGACTTTCGTTTTCCCGGATCTCCTTGTTGTTCTTCTTAATGGCTGAAGTAACTTCCCGGTATTGCTCCGTCTCCTTTTTACCGGCCCTCTCCAGCTTCACCTTTTCGGCAAAGAGTTCTTTATTGGCGGTTTTGAGTTTGCGGTTGGCATTCTCCAGCTCAAACAGTTCATGTTTGGCCTGGTCGCCATTGATGACCACATTGAGCTTGAGTTGTTCGTCTCTGATTGTTTTGGCCATGGCTATGCGGGGATATCGTACTCCTGGGCGAGTTCCTGTTTAACTTTTTCGGTGAAGCCAAACATAAGGCGATTGCTGATGGCGTTCATCCGGCCAAAAACGATCCGGTTGTAAAGGTGATACTGGCGCCTGCGCGACCTGGTGGCACGCTCCACACCCAGGATGGAATCTGCATGCTTTGGGTTGTTACGCCGCCGCATATCATGAAAGCGCAGGTACTTCACGAAATGCACTTCCAGGTTGCCGTTGTAAAACGATCCGGCGCCCTTTACACTGAAACCCCGGCCCTCCTTCATCAAACCGGCACGGTAAAGCCCGTGTTTATCAATGGCCGCCGTTTGCTCATCCCAGATCTCCTTTCCCTCGATGGCCAATACACGGGCCACGAACTTCTTTTCCTCCAGGGAGAGGTTGCCACGATCGGAAAATTGTTGCCTTGTGTTTGTCATGGGGCAATGTTAGGAGATGGAAGGTGGAAGGGAAAGGACGATTTGGGGTTTGATATGCAAAATAATTGTGTATTTTTGGGGGTGACATACTTGTCCACATTCCTCCTACATGGCGGGGGTTAACGGACAAGATATCGTTTAATAAACAAGTTGTGCTTAATTAGAAGAAAATGATGTTACATTTGAAAATCGTATTTAAAATATCAATAGTGCTGCTGACACTGACTTACACCATCAACAATGCAATGGGTCAAGAAAATTCATCATACGAAATGACCCTCGTTAAAGTCATTGATCAAGAAGTGGAAAACAAGGTTACGATCATCCTGAAAGTTTCACCTACAATTGAAAATTTTAAGTTGATTCTGAGCGGACGGGCAGAATATGCTTTCGGCCGAAAAAGTATCCAAACCAACATTCAGAAAGATCCAAACACACAAATTGTCGTATACGGTGACGACTTCCTTACGAAAGCTCCAGAACTACACGATCTGATAAAAGAGGACATTGAAATTGGAGAAAATGAATTTCTATTAGTTTTCAATTTTTCAAATATCAAAGGTAAAGATTTGGCTGAAGGTTACTTCAAGTATGGACTATGGGAAAGTAACAACTCTGAGATAAGAGATGAACAAACATTTTTCTTCGGTGAAAATGAAATAATTAAAAACTAAGCACAACTCGGCATCAAAAACAAGGCGAGGTGCAGTAACTAAAAGAGCAACAATGAGAATAATTACAAATTTCATACTTTTAATGATAGTATTTCTATTTGCGAATTGTTCAGGCTTTCGTTATGGTTATACCATGGACAAGGCACTGAATTCTTATTATATTGTTAAAAGTGATAGTACAGGTTTTGGTAATGCTAGAATGAAACATACTATGAAATTCCGAAAACATTCAAAGTTATATAATAAAATAAATGAATTAGGCAAACCTGACTTCCTATATGAATATAGACCCAATTCAAAGAAACTTGTTATAGAACTATTTTTTATCGAGATGGATTCAGTATTTGTTTTCGAAGAAGAAGAAAAATACAGTAAGTGGACAAACCTTAAGGAAACGAGAAGATTAGATGAATATGAAAAGGAAACTTATAAACGACTACTTGAAAGAAACTAAAAACTGTTGCTTACAGAACCTCCAAGGACATTAAAACGCTCTTATCTGCGCACGGATCAAAAAAACATCGGAAAATGTAATCTTGTTTCGTTTATTTCGTTTATCTTTGCATGAGCATAATTAAACGAATAATGGTTATGGAATTAATAGACATTAAAAAGCCTTCAAAAGAAGAACAACGGGCAGCCCTGGAATCATATAATGCCTTAGCTGCAAGCTTAGCGCAACTACGCTCAGAAAATCCTGAAATTGAAATAGAGGAAACAGAAGAAAAAATAAGAATACCTAAAAGTGCATTATTGCTTTTAGCCGGAATATTAAAAGAAATTGGTAAAGGCAGACCCATATCAATTGTCCCTGTTGCAACGGAAATAACAACCCAGGCCGCGGCGGAAATTATTGGTTGTTCAAGGCCACATTTAGTAAAACTCCTTGAAGATGGAGTAATTGATTTCACTAAAGTGGGCAAACATCGCCGAATAAAATATGAGGACGTTGTGAAATACAAAAAGGAAATAAAATCCAGGCAAAAAAGGCTTATTGGTGAAATAATGGAATCAGATGAGGAGGCGGGTTTGTATGATACATAGTATTCGCTTTACCTGTGTTCTTGATACCAACGTTATGTATCCGCTTTGGATCCGTGACTTGCTGCTGTGGTTTGCTTTTCATGAATTATATACCCCAAAATGGAGCAAGCACATCTTTGATGAATGGTTAGATGTTATGATTCGCAAAGGTGTGTCACATGATGATGCTATTAAAAGGACTGAAAAAGTAAACGAGGCCTTTCCGGACGCAAAAGTCACGAATTATGAGCCATTAATTGATACAATCAATTTACCGGATATCAAAGACAGACATGTTATGGCAGCTGCTATTAAGACAAATGCAAACCTGATAGTAACAAACAATTTAAAGGATTTCCCGAAAGAATACTTATTAAGTTTCGGACTGTCAGCAAAGTGTGCTGATGATTTCTTTACAGATATTATTGACTTGGATCATGAAAAAAGCCTTGAAGCATTTAAAGACTTGGTTTTAAACAAAAAGAATCCGCCACTTGATGAATATGAAGTTCTTGATATATTCAGGCGCAATGGGTTAATTGATACAGCGAATTATTTACATACATTGATTTAGGGGACTGCATTGAAATCTAAGCCCATGAATCGTGAAAAACAAAAAACGGCCCCACCGGGCCGTTTTCCATAATCACTCTTCCTCCTCAATCACCCCCTCAAACCACCCCACATCCCACTTCACCCTCACATACTGGTCCTCATCCACCAGGATCATCACATTGCCCTCGCGCTTCCAGAGCGCGCCGGGATCGATACCGCGCAATGGGATTGTATT
>JABMQA010001266.1 GCA_013203545.1 Bacteroidota bacterium | reverse complement strand
GAATTAGGTCATACTAGTGAAAATTGTTTTGAAGACGTACAATGAATATATTATTAATATATCCAGAATGTCCAGATTCCTTTTGGAGTTTCAAACATGCGTTAAAGTTCATATCTAAAAAGGCAGCTGTGCCCCCGCTTGGATTAATAACCGTATCGGCCATGCTCCCGTCAACATGGCAGAAAAGACTGGTGGATATGAATGTTGCTGCACTGCAGATAAGTGACATTCAATGGGCCGATTATGTTTTTATCAGTGCCATGTACATTCAAAAAGAATCAGTAAATGAAGTAATTGTTGAAAGTAAAAAACTGAATAAAGCAATTGTTGCCGGTGGCCCCCTCTTCACACAGGAATATAGTAACTATCCCCAAATTGATCATTTTATTCTGAATGAAGCTGAGATTACCATGCCTCTTTTTTTAAAGGATCTAGGTGCCGGGCAGCCCCAAAGAATTTACAAAACCAGTGAATATGCCGACATTTCACAAACACCGTTACCCGATTTCCATTTGTTGTCCACAAAAGATTACGCTTTTATGAATATCCAGGTTTCCCGGGGTTGTCCGTTTGCGTGCAATTTTTGTGAAATAACTGCACTATTAGGGCATCAAGTCAGAATGAAGGATACTGCACAAATTATTAATGAACTGGACGTATTGTTCCATAAAATCAAATGGCGCGGGCCGGTATCTATTGCTGATGATAATTTTATCGGGAATAAAAGCGAAATAAAAAATAATTTACTGCCAGCGATGAAAGAATGGATGCAGTTGCATAAATATCCATTTACGTTTAATATAGAAACAACGATTAATCTTGCCGATGATGATAAATTGATGTCATTGTTGGCAGAAACAGGGTTTAACTCTACTTTTATAGGCATCGAAACCCCTGAAGAAAAGTCCCTTCACTATTGCAACAAAGTACAGAATAACAACCGAGACCTATTAGCAAATGTTAAAAAAATACAAAAGGCCGGGTTGCAGGTCTCAGGAGGATTCATCGTTGGTTTCGACAGCGATACCTCGACTATTTTTCAACGTCAAATTGACTTTATTCAGCAAAGTGGGATTGTTTCGGCTATGGTTGGCTTATTAAATGCACCTAAAAATACCAAATTGTACGAACAATTGGAAGCAGAAAACAGGTTAACAACAGAAGCCACCGGAAGTAACACCGATTTATCAATGAATTTTATCCCCAAAATGAACTACAATGAACTATTAGATGGGTATAAAAAAATAATTCATCATATTTATAAAACAAAGCCATATTATGAAAGATTGCGACAGTTGTTATTAAATTATAACCGGCAATATCGCAGGCAGACAAAAATCGACTTTCCACTTCTCATGGCTTTCATTAAATCAGTTTTGGTCATCGGCGTTTTGAACAAAGGTAGAAGCGAATATTGGAAATTAGTGATTTGGACCCTTTTCAATCGACCCGGATCGATTGTTGACGCAATTACTTATACCGTTTTTGGCTATCATTATCAAAAGGTTTACGGATTAAAAAATAAATAGATGCATGTAAATCGTCAGCGATAATCCCATCAGTAAATGTATTATATGTGGTTTCTAATTCTACTTTGGTAAATTGAGATTGTACAATAAAAGTATTGATAATATTGAGATTTCGAAGATTAATTGATGATCAAAATCAAGACAATTACTTGCCGTGTGAACTTTTTTAACTATCAGTAAATCAACATATTAATGTTAATAACTTTGTTCATAAATATTCTAAATAAATGTAGTTAAGGCCCTGATAATCATTATTTTAGGTTAATTTTTCATCAAAAACTTAAGATATATGAAGACCAGGGCCTCCATCAAAAGTAATGCATTTGTTTCAAAGTTCCAAACCCGTTTGGGTTTGAATAAATCCGGAATAAAATGTTTTGTTTCAGCCATTAGGAAGAATGTTTTTCCCGGAACAATAAAGAACCAACTTGAAGAAAAACAAAAAAGTAGTTTAATCCATGAAGAACCGGTGGTACTCTACTCAAGGGGCCAGCGGAGAATAAAAAAGCTGGAATCCTCGATTAAATGTGGTTTCGACTCGATTGTATCTACCTATACTAATTTTTTTCGGGTCGGGCAGAAAACCCAACAGGCCAAGGCACAACAATATCTTGAAGGGATCTTCTGTGCTGAACGTGGAAAACGAAATATTGAGCGCATGGTTGAAGAAGTTTCAGGAAGTGAATATGAATCTCTGCAACATTTTATTTCCAACTCCCCTTGGGATTCGGAGGGTTTGATGCTGGAACTGGCTAAGAATGTTTCAAGAAAACTTCAGTCTTGTGGTAAAATTGGATGTACGGTGGATGAAAAAGCGCATCTGAAAAAAGGGACAAAATCTGTTGGCGTGGCTCGTCAATACGCGGGAACATCTGGGAAGGTGGATAATTGTCAGGTGGCCGTTTATCTAAGCCTGAGTGCAGGGAAATATGCGGCTCTCTCAAATTTCAGACTTTACCTGCCCAAGGAGTGGACGGATGATAAAAAACGATGCCAGAAAGCAGGAATTCCCAAGCAGGATATCGTATTCAAGACCAAGCAGCAATTAGCATTGGATATGATCCGCGAACATCTTGATCACGGAGTACAATTTGATTATGTCAACGGGGATGGATTATACGGCAATGGATTTGAGTTTAGCAAGGGCTTACAATCATTTGGAGTAAACTATGTTCTTGATATCCACTGTGATCAACCGATCTACACACATGAACCGGTGATTTTTGTACCTATGGCTGAAGCAGGAAAAAGAGGCAGAAAGCCTACATTACCAAAATCAGACATACTACCAACTACGGTTGAACAATATGCAAAGTCTCTTCGTAAAAGTCAGTATAAAGAGGTACGGATCCGACCAACAACCAAAGGTTGGCTGACGGCTTTGATTCATGTCACCACGGCTTGGGTCTGGGATAAAAAATCCGGTGATGGGCACGCTATTGAACAAACCCTGGTGATCCGAAAGCAACTCGATAAAAAAGATAAGACGAAGTACTCGTTAAGCAACATCCCGGTAGATGAGCAAAGCGTTGAAGAATTTGCTTTCATGCAGGCCCAGCGGTTTTGGATTGAACGATGCTTCCGGGATAACAGCCATGATCTTGGCATGTCGGATTATCAGGTCAGAACATACAAAGGTTTTCTCAACCATATGACCTTAACCTGTGTGGCATTGGAATGGGTTCTGACGGAGAGATTGGAAAATGCCAGCAATATTCCACTGTTATCAGTAAACGATGTCCGGATTCTGATTGCAAAAGAAATAAGGTCAAGGTTCGATTATGATCGTAATGAAAACCGTGGAGAACAG
>JABMQA010001265.1 GCA_013203545.1 Bacteroidota bacterium | reverse complement strand
CTGGTCACCTCATTCTGGGTTTGGATATGGGCAAGGGAAGCGTACCACATTGGTGCCAGTGGCGTTATTTATGGATTGGCGTCTTTCCTGTTTTTTAGCGGCATTTTCCGGAAAGAATCCAGGCTGATGGCCATTTCCCTCATAATTGCATTTCTTTACGGAGGGCTCATCTGGGGTTTATTCCCTGAACTGTTCCCTAAAAAGAACATTTCGTGGGAGTCGCATCTTATGGGTTTGCTTTCAGGACTGGTACTTGCGCTTTTTTTCAGGAAAGAGGGGCCGCAAAAAAAACAATGGAGTTGGGAACTGGAAGAGGAAACAGATGATGTTGTGGATGAGGAAAATGCGTATTGGAATACCACAGATCAAAAGAAAAAAAATACGAAACCACTACAAATAAACTATATTTACAAGGAAAAGGATTCCGGAGACAAGAAACCCGATCAGTAACCATAAAATATAGAAACATGAAAAAAGAAATTTATATTATTTCAGCCGTTAGAACCCCAATCGGTAGTTTTGGGGGCGGTTTATCCACACTCACAGCCACACAGCTGGGAGCGGAAGCCATAAAAGGCGCAATTGTAAAGGCTAAAATCCAACCGGATATGGTGGATGAGGTGATCATGGGAAATGTTTTGTCGGCAAACCTGGGCCAGGCGCCTGCCCGTCAGGCAGCAATATTTGGAGGCATCCCTGATACTGTTCCCTGTACTACTATTAATAAGGTGTGTTCATCGGGTTTGAAGGCCGTTATGTTTGGTGCTCAGTCCATCCTTCTTGGTGACAATGATGTTGTTGTTGTGGGTGGGATGGAGAGTATGTCGAACGCTCCGCATTATATCACAAATGTTAGGAAAGGAAAGAAACTGGGTCATGGCAGGATGGTGGATGGTTTGATACAGGATGGCCTTTGGGATGTTTACAACGATTATCATATGGGGAATGCAGCTGACAATACTGCCAGGGTAAAAAATATTTCGCGCGAGGAACAGGA
Organism: Bacteroidota bacterium; assembly: GCA_013203545.1. Classification (GTDB taxonomy): domain Bacteria; phylum Bacteroidota; class Bacteroidia; order Bacteroidales; family 4484-276; genus JABMQA01. The sequence goes on along the minus strand of JABMQA010001265.1, from coordinate 1,809 downwards.
CGAACTTACAATTGAATCCTATAAGCGTGCTGCCCTGGCAACAGAGCAGGGCTATTTTAAAAATGAAATTATCCCGTTGGAAATAAAAACCAGGAAGGGAAGCGCCATGGTTGATGAAGATGAGGAGTACAAAATGGTGAAATTCGAGAAAATACCTTCATTGAAACCCGTATTCAACAAGGATGGAACGGTTACGGCAGCCAATGCCTCTACCATTAATGATGGCGCCGCTGGGCTCGTTTTAATGAGCAAAACCAAAGCCGATGAACTTGGCCTGAAACCACTGGCCAAAATTTTAGGCTACGGGGATGCAGCACAGGCCCCGGAGTGGTTTACCACCGCCCCTTCAAAAGCAATACCCAAAGCCATCAAAAAAGCAGGTTTGACTTTGGATGATATTGATTATTTTGAGATTAACGAAGCTTTTGCAGTAGTTTCGCTGGCAGTAATGAAAGAGCTTGGCTTGGACCAATCACATGTTAACATCTGGGGCAGTGGCGTTTCGTTAGGGCACCCACTGGGTGCAACCGGCGCCAGGATTCTGGTTACCCTGGTTAATGTACTCAACGAGAAAAATGGCAGGTATGGTGTTGCCGGGCTGTGTAATGGTGGTGGAGGCGCATCTTCGGTAGTGATTGAAAACATGCATTATATCAGTATGTAATATTCCGGCTGTCATGAATCTTATTGTATTAAAGTCTTTAACCTGAATAATTCATGAATTTTGAGTACTGGGTGAGTTTATCATTTGTATTTCAATTGCCCCGTCCTTTAGGGCGGGGTTTAAGATATTTGTAGTCGCTTCCGCAAAATCCAGAAAAATTTTATTTGAATTTTTATAAATTTTTCTGGATTTTGCCCTATACAACCGATCATTCTCCTGTCCCCCGCCCTAAAGGACGGGGTAACTGATCGTGTGATAATAATATTCATTTGTCCAAACTTTTTATGAATAGTCCAGGTTAAAAGTTTAAAGAACCTGTCTATAAATTGATGGGGCTGATCAAATCCAAGTATCATTTTCAGAAAGCTTCACCTGGAATTTATATGATCCAATAAAGTTATTAACATGATTCGGTATTTTATCAACAGGGTGGCCGGTCGTTTGATTTGCTGATTTATTATTCTAATGTTTTTATCCTAAATAATTTGACTGGGAAAGATTTCATTAATTAATTAACAATGTGGTTTTATGAACAACCAATCATGGATACTCCCGTATGGGAAAACTTGCTATTTAGAAAGATTTTATACATTTGCCGGTTGCCAGTTTGATCTGAATTAAGGCAAATGCTTGATTACTAACTAACTCTATTTCTTATGAAAGGTAATGATTTTTCAAAGAAGATCAGCTGCCCCAATTTTCACAACCAATACTCCAGACTCCTTGACGATAGAAAAAAAATAAACCGATCGGTCCGATCCATGGAAAAGACAATTTATGCTGAGGATTATGAGGAACACCTCAAAACCTTGCTAAATTGCCAAAACTATGACCTGCACAAACCGGATTGCCGAAATTGCAGAATTGTGGCCAACCTGAAGAAAAAATCTGCAGAAATACTGATTAACCTGCAGGCCACAGCATAGCGGCCCAATGGATTTTCAATTGCAGCTTGGGATTATAATTTCAGGCCATAGAAACCATCTAAATTTTTAAATCAGATTTTGCTTGCCACATCCTTGAGAGGCTGTGTGAAAATAATTTGAAAATTGACTGGCACCGGGATTTATCCCGGTGGACAGAATTGCAAAATTTTACTGGGCTTTAGCCCAAATAACTCATTTTGTGGGCTAAAGCCCGATTTG
>JABMQA010001264.1 GCA_013203545.1 Bacteroidota bacterium | reverse complement strand
GTATTGGACCATTGTCCGTTTGGTGGTGGAAATGGCAGATGGAAAATAGTACCCCCGGTTTCGTCTATAACTTTGTAAAGTAATCCCTCAACAATTAGTGGCTGGACTGCATCCAGTGCATTTTGTGGTTGTTCACAAGGATAGCTGATGATATTCCAGCCTTCGGTTAAGGGAATATCCAAAGGAGTCCCAACCGGTAAACCTTCCAGGGGCAATTGCGCATTGCCGGTAACCTTTATGTAATATCCTTCAGTATTGGCCATTTCACCTATAGTATTGGACCATTGCCCGTTGGGTGGTGGAAAAGGGAGATGGAAAATGCTTCCACCGGTTTCATCCAATACTTTGTACAATACACCTTCATTTATCAATGGCTCAACAATATCCAACATATTCCAATTTTCAGGCTCAACTCTAAAGGACATCAGGTTCCATCCGCTTTGCAAGGGAATATTTTGTGTTATGGAGAGACTCCCTATCAATTCAACCATAGCTGAACCCTGGGGTGTAAATACCTGGTCATAACCCGGATAGGGATAGGTTGCTGTAACATCTTCCACCTCGCCGACAACATCATTCCACAATCGGTAGATTATCTGATTTCCCGGCGTAAACCCATTGGCCTGATCCGGTATTGATCCATCATCCATTGAGGCAATAATCTCAAGGTAGTTTCCTCCGCCAAGAACCTCAGTTAAAACACCAGCACCTACGCAGATTTCCTCACCGATATTGGGATCGATATCAAACAAGCCAATTTCATCTCCAATTTGAAGAGGCACACCATCAATAAATGCATCCAAAACATAAATTGTCATTGGGTTATAGGGCGTACTCCATACCGGTTCAAAAAATACCGGGAACAATACCAATACTTCTACCATAAGCGCAGGTGTAGGTAATGATTCACCCTCCGTATAAACTGAGGTAACTTGATATGAATAATTTCCATTCGGCAAATTTCTATCAGTGTAGGTGGTTTGCAATACTGTAAAAAAATTAATTATACTACCATTCCGATACACATTATAACCAATTAGTCCTTCATTTTCAGGCGCATCCCATGTTAATACCACATCATCTTCCTCAACAACTGCCTGTAAGTTATCGGGGGGTAGCAATGAAAATCCGCCAATATAAGGAATACTAAAATCAGCGTTGGCATAGCTGAAATCGACAATATATTTATACTGAACCGGTTGAGACGGATCCAGATCCATACCTTCATAAACTATAGGTATTGTATAACTATCCCCACTCATCAAAACCTCATTTCCGGTTGATTGAAAATATGCCTGCCACATGCCTTCGGAAAATTCGGTTACATTGTCCGGATAGTCTGCTCCTTCATTATTTGCAGTTTTCATCATAGTCAAAAGGTCAATACCACGAGCCCAAACATCAGGTTGTTCATTTTGATTATAGCCGGGAAGGTCAGTATCAAGCCAGGTAAGAAACATTCTGAAACCATCCGGTGAGCGGGCAATTTGAATGCGGTTATCCTCAAATAAATCTCCAAAATCACCCCTGAATGTTTTCATGCGGCCACATTCAATACCATACCATGTATCACCGCCATCACTGGACGAAATATCAAATGCAGCTGTTGGCATATAATCCGTGGTATTCAATTGAGGAGTCATGATCGAGTAAGCAGTGGAACCCGTAATTCCACACACCACTGCAATGTGGGGATTTCCCCATACATCCACACTCAGGTCAAAATCAAATGCTGTGGTAAACTCGATTTCATCCCTGGCTGGAACCGGCGGCGAAAACAATTCCGCCAGTTCACTGTCGCTTAAAAAATCCTGTACTGCCTCTACTCCTCCCTCACCGGCTATTGCCAACTCAATTGGTTCACTCCATGTTTCACCTCCATCATTGGTTTTCCACAAAATGGGATAGAAAGACCGGCCGGCAGAGATCGGAACATTGCCGTTATCTGCTAAAACAGCAATATAGCCGGTTACTCCATCCGGGGCAAATTCAATTGCCTGATGCTCCGGCAAACCAGCCATCCCACCAAATGTAGGACAATCGATAAGAAACTCTTCATAATCAAAGCGCAATGTGGTTGCATTCCATGTCCCGTGATTTATAATCATATTCCCCTGGTAGATCATAGATCCGGAAGACCAATCCTGGTTTAAATCCGTAACCCAGACCTCGCCTAAATTTGTCATAGTGTATCCTTTTGGTAGGTATTGATAAAAATCCCCATGCGATGATTTAAGATTTTTAGTTGTATCACTGATGTCACCAATTTTTGCACGGCCAAAGCTGTAGCCACCCCATGAGTCCGGACTATTTGACCCGTCCAGGTTTGGAGCCCAAAAATGAAGATATGCTTCATTCGGGTCTGTGTTCCCCATGGGATTGTATACACCATGATTTGGGTAACGTGCTGCATCAGTAAAATAGCCACCACCGGCATTGTTAGTTGCAACATATACTTCATTCATGTTGGACCATGTCATCCCTCCATCTGTCGAAATATCAAATCCCAGATCACCTGAGTATCCTCCCGGATCGAGGGCTCCCCCCATGCGATGGAAATTTGTAACCATATTCAAGGCATTGTTAACACAAACTATTGATCGTTGCCCGCCTTCATAACCATAACTATAGGCATTTGCTGAGGTACCGATGTCCTGAATGGTCACAACATCGGCATTCTCAGGGACAGGTGGCTTTTCGGGTAACAAAACCCGGTTTTTAAGAGGTGTCTTTTTTACGGGTTCAACCTCGGTCATGTCATTCATAACAGGTTTACAGGATTTAAACTCCTGCCTGAATCTGTAATTTTCCTGTGCAATACATGTAGAAATTGCCAGAAGCAGCATGAAAAAGAATAGATTTTTTTTCATTTTGGGATAATTTAATTTGTAAAATAACTTCTATCTTTTAATTAATTGTGTGGTATTTATATCATGAAAGCCTATTACGAATTCTTCACTGAATCCCAAAGTCAAATCCTGTGTAATATATATTTCTGCCTTAACCCAAGGTTTATCCCAACTGATTACAGTATAGAAAAGCGCTAAAAGTGTCATTTCAAAATAGGGTTGTCCATTTTTTTACGCCTGCAAGGTAAATAAAATTCGAATATCATGAAATGGAACTTGCATAAAAAAAGTGCCCCATAAACAAAAAATCTGTTGATGGGGCACACTTGTAACCTCCCTAATCACATAATTCTGCTAATTTTTTATTACCCGCAAATTAATACTGCCATTTTCTGTCTCAACATTGAGGATATAAACCCCTTTCACCAGATCACCAACATTTATCTCTGTTTTATTATCTGATAGCATACAGGTTTTGACAAGTTGCCCGGTGATTTGGTAAATCTTAATCACACCGTCCTTATACTTTTCATCATCGATGCAAACAAAGACTTTGTCCTGAGCAGGATTTGGCATGATCCGAACATTAAATGAACCTTCCGGATGCTGGTTAGTTCCTGTTGTTTGAATAATCACATTTCCAACATAGCTACCCAAGGCCTTGAACAACTGATCGCCTTCCAGATATTCAACTTCTAAATAATCTGAAATGCCCTGGCTTTCATTTTCCCGGATATATAC
>JABMQA010000112.1 GCA_013203545.1 Bacteroidota bacterium | reverse complement strand
GTTAAGTATAACCATCTTTTTTTTCTTGTGTGCCGTGGCTCAGGAAAAACAGCAAGAGCACACTACCGGATTAACTTCAAATGAAGTGGAACATTTGTTAAACGATTATTTGTCTACAATCCAATTAAATGATCCTGATAAACATACCAGCCTGTGGAGCAGGGAATACACCGGCAAATTCACCTTCAGAAGTTTGCCAATTCATTTGGATTTTCATATTGATTTATTGAATAACAATGTTCAGGATAGTTTGGGCAGATACATTATTAATGAGATAAAAAAAGCAGATGGTTATTATGAAATCAGGTCAGCCTATCAGCAATCTGATCCGTATCAAAAAGCGCAGGACTCAACTGAAAACCTTATGGTTCATTATCTTGTAAAAGAAGACGGTTCATGGGTATTTGCCGATCCGGCTGAATTATTGGCCAGGGACTGGTTGCATTATGAATCAAGGTATTTTAATTTCTATTATCCTCCTCAGCTTGAAATCTCAAAGTACATGTATGAGATAGAATATCTGGACCTTGAAACTGAAAAGCTCCTAAAGTTGTTTCATCACGAACTGAATTCTAAAATTCCATATTACAAAACCCTGTCAGTGGATGATTGCGGCCGCTTGGCGTATTGTTTTCCGGCGAATGGTCTTTGCAACAGATCAGAGGCTCCTGAAGTTGATCCATGGGTGGATAAAATTGTCTCAGTAACCTTTTGCAATCCACATGAAGTGGTTCATGCTATTACTGCGCTTGCAGGTATTCCGGATATCAACACACTGTTTCTGGAAGGGATTGCTGTGGCACTTGAAGGCACATCTTGGTTATCAAAAGAATATTCGTTTTCAAAGGCAAAAAAAATAATTAATAGTAGTGAATACTTACATCCCGTTGAGTTGTTTGATGATGACGTATTTCTGGAACATTCATCTGTTACATATCATTTATCCGGATCGTTTGTGAATTATTTACTACAAAAATACGGAATAAAAAGGTACCTGAAATTTTGCTCAAACTTTACGGAAACTAAAAATCTGGATCAATCACTTGTACAATGTTTCCATGGAACAATGGAAAAGCACACAAGTGACTGGAAGAAATTTGTTTTGGAAGAACAGGAATTAATTCAACCTGGCTATACAATTCCTTCAGATGTAATTCCGATATTTGATTTATCCGATCTGGTTGGAGATGATAATGGAGCCGGAAAGTATAATTACCCATTACAACCGGGATTTAAAAGCGGCATGTTTGACATCACCAATTTTTCATTATGGGAAACATCAGATTCACTGTATTTTAAAGTAAAAATGAGAAGCATTGCCGAACCTGTTTATAATTCCGAAACCGAGGAAACCTTTACAGCTTGCCTTTACATTGGCCTTGACCGCAGTATTTATAAACCTTCCATGCTCATGCCATCTTACTGTGGTTTCAAATTTGTTAATATGGAGGGATTTGATTTGCTTATCATGCTTGGTAGGGGTATAGCACTTAGAAACGGAGTAAGGAAAATTGTTTTTGAGTCAGATCCAACTGCTCAATTTGGTAATAACAATACCGGTGAATATTGTTTTTCGTTTCCAAAATCTTTTATAGGCATTCCTGATACGAGTTGGAAAATATTTGTAGGAGCCGGATTACAGAAAGATTATGGTTTGAATCTGACTTCCACACACCCTTTAGAAATGAATCAACAACCATCGGAATTTACCGGAGGAAAAGGCACAGACGAAAAAGGATTACCACGCTTTTATGATGTTCTGCTACCTGATAGCATAGATCAGCAAAAAGTTTTTCAGAATTGTAAAATACCAATGATCAGAATACCGATATATCCGTGATCTCGAACATTGAATAAAATCAGATTATTTTCCAATTTTTACATTCACGTCCAGGTTTTCCTTCGCTCTGTTATCAGCTCTCTGCACCCCGTTCTCCGCTCCCCACCTCACTCACACTTCAACGTAATATAAAACTCACCGAAATCCGACCCCGGAATACGTTTCTCTTTGAATCCGTATTGTTTCCCATCAAATTTCTGACGGTGATCTCCCTGCCAGATGTGATCTTCGGAATATGCATAATAGTAGAACCGTGTATTCCTGGTATTTGCAATATAGGCCTCCTCGTCCGGTTTGAATTGAAACCAACCTTCAGTCTCCCATGGGCCGTCAAGGCTTTTGTACTTCACAACCACATATATCTCTTCCCGGCATTCATTCCGGACAATTAGCATATGGTAATCCTGTACCCCGCCGGTTGAAAAGTTCAGGACAGGGGATTTGGCATCCGGGTGCTGTGGTGGATTTTCAATCCGGTCGCCCGTAAACACCAGTGGTTCGATGAACGAACTGCCCTGTGTATTGCTACCCTTATCACCAAAAGGAGGCCTACCCGGACCTGCTGTTTCGGCAACCACGTAACTTTTATCACCCAGGGTATAATAGGTTCTTCCGTCAAGGATATCACTTTGCACAGCAGTAAGGACATGTCCCTCCTGACCCAGGAAAACAATATCCTCAGGCTTGACAAGATAACATAATATTCCGGCAAAAAATATCGACTTCGAATCGCAATCGCCAAAACCATGAATCAAAATTTCGGGAGGTACGTTTACGCCGCCAAAAAAATACTGATCTTCCTTCCATTCGGGTACACCATATGGGATATCCTGAACAAATTTCATAGCCATTTCAATCCGGTTTTCACGGGAATCCACCTCCCTCTTTCCCAATTCCGTGATAACGATATCCGCTATCGGTTTACAAAAATATCCGGCATAATAACTAACCACTGCACTCTTGTCAACAACAATTTGATTATCATCCCTCCTGAAAAGCCCGTTACTTATCACACGCTCGCGTTCCCTAATCACTTCATCAACAGGATAAAAGGGTTCAAACATGGATTTTGGCACTCCGAAAGTCCCGATCATTTCATCGGTTAATGCTCTGTCAAATCTGAGATCAACAGTAACCATTTGCCTGAAATGATCCTTAAATTCATAATCGATGATATATTGACCGGCGGTTTTCTGGGAATGCAAAATAACATGGTCATTTTTTTGATAATCTGTCTGACCAAAAGAGATAAAAGGTATAAAAAACATGATGGTGAGAAAAGTTCTCAAATTAACAGGTGTTAGGTTTGTAATATTACGACGTGTTTTTATCTATGTTAAGGCGCTCATGTGCTTTTGGCGAAAAGTGATAGCCTGAGCACTTGAACACATGAATACAAGATTTGAACAACAAATAAATCAACGCAGGCTGTTTTTGAAAATCAGAACAAAAAAGATAATCCTTTCACGCTAAAACGGCATGAGCGAAATACCCACAGAGATTGGGTACATTTCGGTGCCCTCCCCCTTTTTAAACAGGTCGGTCAGTGAGTAAAATCCGGTAATATTGAGGTATTTCCAGCCAAAACGAGCAGTGACGCCATACCTGAAAGTTTCGATATTCCTTACATCCTTCACCTTGATTTTCAGGTCATCTTTAGCCAGGTACAGCGGGGTATTGTTCAGGTAATTATCACCCTTGTATTTGGTATGGCTGTCGATTAAAAAGCCGAATTTAAATCCAACTGAAGCCCTGATCTCCTTCTTTGTGCGTAACCTGAATTCGATGGGTATATCCAGGTAGGTAAACGATATCTTGTTTTTGTTGTATCCGGTTCCCGGATAAACGGATGAAATGGGGCGCAAAACAGTGTTGTTGGTCGCAGTATCAGTATATACAAAAGCGTTGCTGAAAAAATTATGCGCTCCTATTCCGGCACCAAATGCAAAGCTGTAATTGCTTTTTCCTATCCTGTAATCATAAAGACCCGAAATATTTGTGCCCTGGTTGAAAAAACGGTTATTTATCGAATCAGGCACTCCTACCCAAAAATCGTTGAAAATATCAACTACGATACTGAATTTTTTTCTGGTACTCTCATCAATGTTTTGTGAAAAGCCCTGGAATGTTAAAAAAGCCAGACAAACTATAATTACAGTTTTTTTCATAATTCTCTATAGTTAGGGCGCAAAAGTACAACAATTTCTTATTTTACTGTTCAAGAATAACCTTGCATTGTACTATTAGCCTCATGGTTTTTGAATAAACACAATGATAACTGCAAGTAGCGGTTGAATATTACATGGCAGATCAAAATATATCACACTGTTTTTATCGTTCATTTTTCTTAATTTCGCGGCTCATTAGTAAAAACATTCACTATGCACAGAACACACACATGCGGAGCGTTAAATATAGATTTTACGGGGCAAAAGGTAATCCTTGCGGGATGGGTACAGCGTATCCGTGATAAAGGAGGACTGATATGGATAGACCTGCGCGACAGGTATGGCATTACCCAACTGGTTATGGAGGAGGGCTCCTCCAAACCCGAAGTAATTGCCATGGCCAAAAAGCTGGGGAGGGAATACGTGATCAAAACAGAAGGAACCGTTATTGAACGTATTTCTAAAAACCCTAAAATGCCTACAGGCGATATCGAAATTAAGGCAGATTCCATCGAAATACTCAACGAATCAAAAGTACCTCCCTTTACCATCGAGGACAATACCGACGGAGGTGAGGAGTTACGGATGAAATACCGCTACCTTGACCTCAGAAGAAACCCCGTAAGGAGAAACCTGGAACTTCGCCACAGGATGGCCATCGAAACCAGGAAGTACATGGACAGCCAGAACTTCATTGAGATTGAAACGCCTGTCCTCATCAAATCTACACCGGAAGGGGCACGCGATTTTGTGGTCCCATCCCGAATGAACCCCGGTGAGTTTTATGCACTACCACAGTCGCCACAAACCTTTAAGCAACTGCTGATGGTGGCCGGGTACGACCGTTATTACCAGGTGGTGAAATGTTTCCGCGACGAAGATCTGCGTGCCGACAGGCAGCCGGAATTTACCCAGATCGATTGCGAAACCTCGTTCATGAACTAACATGAAATCCGCGACCTGTTCGAAGGCATGATCCGGCTGGTCTTCAAG
>JABMQA010001263.1 GCA_013203545.1 Bacteroidota bacterium | reverse complement strand
GAACCAGGACTGCTACTACAATAACGATTGCCCTGCGGATGCTTCCGGGCCCTGCGGACATGTCTATGCCGGATGCGGTGCAGTAGCCATGGCTCAACAGATGAAATACTACAGCCATCCTTCCACGGGAACAGGTTCACATTCTTACACACATGCCACATACGGACTACAAAGTGCCAATTTTGGAACCACAACCTACGATTATTCGCAAATGCCCAACTCCATTTCTGCCAACAACTCACATATTGCACAGTTGATGTACCACTGCGGCGTGTCTGTTGATATGGATTATGGAACCAGTGGATCAGGATGTTGGTCCAATGCCATTGATGCCGCACTGAAAACACATTTTGATTATTCATCATCGCAAGCCTGGGATTGGCGTGGAAATTATACCGACCCCCAATGGCTGACCCTTGTAAAAGCCGAGCTGGATGGTGGCCACCCATTGATTTATTACGGGAACAATGCCGGAACAAATGGCCATTTCTTTAATTGCGATGGTTATAACGACAGCGATTACCTTCACATCAACTGGGGCTGGAGTGGTGCTTACAACGGTTATTTCCAGGTCACAAGCCTGGTGCCCTTGTCAGGCTATATATTTACAGATAACCAGGGTGCTATTTTCGGATCATATCCTAACGCCACAACAAGCTACTGCGCGGCCACATCATTGAGCTGTGACGTAAACTGGATTACACAGGCCCATCTTGAAGGTATTAACAACAGTACAGATTGTACAAACTATACAGATTATTCAGCCTCCGATTCCGCTGAAGTTGCCAAAGGTGGTAGCTATACGATGCGTTTAATATCCAGGTATCCCGGAGCCTGGACCAATACCACGGCCAAATGCTGGATAGACTGGAACCAGGATTACGATTTTGATGACAGTGGTGAGTCTTTCACACTTACCTATCTGTATAATTTTGGCTTCCCCAATGCCAATGGGGTATTTCAGGGGAACATTGATGTTCCGGCAGATGCAACAACCGGCAACACAATTATGCGGGTCAGGATTACCGGTTCGCAAACATCCAATGATCCATGCGGATCGGCCGCCAACGGAGAAGTAGAAGATTACGGCATCGTGGTTAGCGGTGACAGCCCGCCACCTGCCCAGGCCCACCCCTGGGTGTTTTCTGTTGATATTGGCTCAGATACGGAGTTAAGTGATATTCAGGCAGATGGCGATGAGGTATTTGACCCGGGTGATGCATATCTTTACACCGGAAGCATGCTTCCTTCAGGAGGCGCCGATGGTCTTGTGAACGATGCTTCACTGTTTTTTACCGATCCGGCACCAATTCCGGGGTATTCAGGAACAAATGCACCCATAGGTGGTGGTGAATTACCCGCACCCTTGCTTTTTGATATGGATGGGATAGATTACACCGTTGTTCCTGTTAATTCGAAAGATTATGGCCCTGGTTTACCTTCTGTACCTCAATATACCGATTCGTTGATTTTCCCACCTGAATTCTTTTTAATTTCCTATGACGACGACAGCGGCCCCAATTATTCAGACCCTGCAGGAAGTGTTGCCGTGAACAGTTTTTCACCATCAACCCTTGCCATATTTGGTAAATCACAGACCAAGGATGAGGTGGTTGAAGTGGATTTCCCGATCTCTTATACCTATCCTGTGTCCTCTTCTACCTCAGGTAATGTTTCGGATGAATTTCCTGTACACTTTAACCTGAATCCGAACCCCGATCCCAACAACACCCCTGATGATGATATCGACGCCCTCGACGTATATGATGTTGAGTTATCTCCTTATGGTTTTATGTACTTTTCAGCCGATCATGAGGCCTATTATTTTGATCCGAATACAAGCCTTCCACTTAATCCTGGTAATATCTATATGGCCAATGCCGGTGGCGGAACTTTCATTGAAGTGATAAATGCCCAGATTAATTTGGGATTAAACCCTGACACAGATGTGGATGCTTTTGAGTTTGCCTGGTTGCAGGATGCTCAGATGGGATACATAGCACTGGCTTTGCTGTTC
>JABMQA010001262.1 GCA_013203545.1 Bacteroidota bacterium | reverse complement strand
CTATCGCCTACGGCGAATTCCGCGTAGCGGATAAAGTACTGTAGAAAAATGAGTTACATGAAGTTAGCTTTTCCCCGTAGGGGATTAACATTATTTACCGGACAACAATGATTTTAATTCTACAAGAAATCCTGCATCAACCCAAAAAGGCTGTGAATGAGATTTATAATAATCGAGGAAGAACAGGTATTTCGCATCCTTCGATACAATTGGACAAATCCCTTTAATTCCATTCGATTCATATAAGTTTATTGCTTCTGTCCAATTTCCGGTTTTGTCTTTATAACTGATAAAAAGCCTGTAAGCTCCAATCCCATATTTTTCCCTCGAAAAAATGAGGTAGGACCCATCGGGTGATATAAACGGGGAGAATTCGTAGTCTGCCGAATTGATTTTATTACCAAGCTTAACCGGATTGGAATAATTTCCATTCGCAAATTCCGAATGGTAAATATCTCCTCTTCTTCCCCGCGACTCGTTCTTGTGTGTGCTGAAATAAAGTGTGCCCTGTTGATCAACCGATATCTGCCAATGAATCCCGGTCAATGAATTAATACATGGTGGCAAAGGTTCTGGCTCGCTCCATCCCTGATCTGTGCGCTCCATTACCCAAATGTTTTCCTTTCCACCCTGATCATTTTTATTTAGCGGGCGCCTTGAAATGAAAAAAAAACGCTTCCCATCGGGAGATATAAAAGGACTATCATCGCGGTACTCAATTATTGCAAATGGTGCTATTTCCGGAGGTGTCCATTTCCCATCTTTTATTTTTGACGATAAAATTGTGTATTGATTTTTATTAACCTGACATTGCCAGTAGCATTCATTTCCATCAGGTGTAAAAATCAAGGAACTGTGAAAACTGAGGTATTTATTTGCGATTATTCCATCTGCGAAAAACTCCGGTGTTTCCCCCGGTGGTTTCTGTCCGAGATAAGGGCCTCTTAAACTTGATAAATCAATTTCTTTCTTTTCATTCTGAGCATCGCATCCAAGAAATGGAATAAAGTACATGATTGCCATTATGATTACTGAATTTGATTTCATGGTATCTCTATTTGCATTTCAATTCTTTTGGTTTAGGTCTTCGATAATTGTTCCGCTTATCCAATATATTATACCACCATTTGTTCTGTAAAATATGTATTTTTTATCTGGAGTAACGTAAGCAAGAGCAGCCCCTCCTTTCTGGTTAATATATTCCCCCATGTTGACTGGTTTAGTCCAACTCCCGTCTTTGTTTCTATAACTGATAAAAAGATTGCATCCATTCTTCATTTTTCTCCCATTCGAATCAAAAATCATAAAGCTTTCATCAGGCGCAATATATGGGTGTGCATCCGAATAAAGGTCTGAAAATACCTGTTCCGTAATTAATTCACTTTCCTGATATCTGTCATTAATAAATTTTGATCTGGCAATATCAGATGAACCATCTTTGTCAATTGTATAGTAAAGTGTGCCCCCATTGGTACATGTTGCATACATTCCACCAACTCCTGTATATTCAGGCTTACTCCATTTATTCCCTATTCTTTCAGATACCCAGATAGGGCAGAATGGCTCCCCGGCGTTATCCGGTAATTTTCTGTCAATCGAGTTGAATAAAATTTTATCTCCTGTGGGAGATGGATTCATTTCAAAATCAGCATATGCTCCATAATCAATATTTGTTTTTACTGGAAGAACCCATCGTCCGTTTTCAAGTTTTGAGTACCAGATCCCGTTATGCTCAAAATAACATTCTGTCCCATTATTAAAGAATTGGAAATATCCTTTTACTTCAAACTTTAATGGTGATGTTCCCGGACTTTTTATCCCGAAATACGCTCCTTTGAATTCTGAAAAATATGAGAAATCTTGTGAATAAAGAGGTAAGCAAACTAAATAGGCAATTGTTAATACAATAATATTTTTTAATTTCATCATAAGTTTTGTCCTATTATTTCAATTCTTCAACCTGGTAAGCATTTCGCGGGCATTTTCATTCTCAGGATTAAGTTCCAGGGACTTTTCATAGTTTTTGATGGCCAAATCATTTTGCCCGTTTTTCAGATAGGCTTCAGCCAGAAAATCATATAATTGATGGATCCTGGGATAATAATCAACATTCAATTCTCGCAATTCGATTACGTCATTTATTCTTTCCAAATCAATTAAAAGATTGCTGTGTTGATTTAGAATTGCCGGGTGAAAATGTACAAATCCATTATCGTTTACCAACTCTTTTATTTTTTCAATCGCATCATCTGGTTCGTTTTCTCTTATAATTTTCCATGTTGATCCATGATAGAAAGTAAACCAATCCTTTTCATAATCATCAAGCATAATATTTAATGCCTTATAGGCAAGTGGCTCTATCTGATGCTCCCACGAACTGGTCATCATGATTACACCCATTGCTTTTTCCGGAATAAGTATCAATTCCGTTCGAAATAGGGAAGGTATTTTGAAACGTTGTCGTTTAGATCTATTTTTTTTTCTTCATAGAGCTGCATAATAGCAATCCCAACAAACAATTTAGTAACAGAAGCTGTAGAGAATATGGTGTTTTTTGTCACAGGTTCATTGGTTTCTATGCATTTTATACCAAAACCTTTCGTGTAAAATATTTCACCATTTTTTATTAAACCGTTAGATAGTCCAGGCAGATCATACCAATCCATATATTGTATTATAGCTTGTTCTATCGAATCAATCTCTCTGCTTTGAAGGTTTTGTGCAATTGATCTTGTATTCATTATGACAATTGCTGTGATCAGAAAACTCACTAAGATTATATTTTTCATAATTATTTGTTTCTGATAATTATGGGCTTTACTATTTTTCTTTTATCAATCTGGAGGAAACAATAATAAATGCCATTTGCGGTCATATTTGCTGCCGAATCTTTACCCTCCCATTGAAAACAATGGTTTCCTTGATTTAATGGCCCTGAATACAAATCCCTAATAATTCTACCGTGTATATCTAGTATCTTCAGTTTTACGTTCGCAAAATTTTCTATTTCAAAATAAATTTTTGTTGTTGAAGAAAATGGATTAGGCCAGATCTTCAACCTTAATGAACTATCCTTTTCTTTATGCTTCTCTTCCAGGTTTGTATAAGAAACAGGTAAAAAATCCACAGAATTACTTGACTGTAATGGGATTGCTATCAAATTGCTTATTCTATCGTAAAAAATATCTGCAGGTCCACCGGCATTATAATATATCATTTCAGGAGGAGATAGAAAATCCGGTTCAATTTTATAAATAGCGTTAGTTTCCCATGAAGTAACATAAATATTCCCTGCTTCATCGATAACAATTCCATCTGAATTATCCAATTCTGTTTCTAACAATGTAGTAACCGTTGAGTCTATCAAACTAACAGCTTGAATCGGAAAGTTTGGCCTGTATGAACATACTAACAGTCTTTCATTTACCCCATCGAAGACTATACCATTTGGTCTGAGAATTCCATTTCCCTGAACAAATATGGTATACGTTTGTGTCTTTGGATACACTTTAATTATCTTCGTTCCGTAAACATCTGTAATGTAGAGACATCCTTCGTCATCAGAGGTCACATCATTTAAATTATTCACATTTTCAACCCAAAGATTCATTACTTGTTCCCCTGTTGCCAATTGAAAACCCCGTACTGTTGAATCGCAACCAACGTAGATAATTGAATCCACTATTTCCAATCCCTGTGTAGCATTCATGTTGATAACAAAAGGTCTTTGATTCCCGGATTGATCAATTTGAATAATGCTACCTGTTCCATAATTTGATACTAAATACCGGTTGTATAGTGAATCATACACAATACTCTCCGGCCAGCTCAAAAGCTGTGAATAGGCCGGCATTTGATAAATTAGAACCGTTTGGATAAAAATGATGAATACGACAAGGATTTTTGTTAAATACTTTTTTTTCGCTAGCATGTGGTATGATTTTTCTCTTCTATTTTGAATCTTTTGGTTTTAATTCTTCCCCATAGGTGTCCTTTGGACAATTATTTGGGTAGAAACCCAATAAATATCAAGCCACCCTGTTCTTAATGAACAAAAAAATAAATATTTGCCATCGGGCGAAATTCCCGGAAATCGCGCATTCCCTCTGCAAATATCTTCACCCATGATGATGGCTTGGGACCATGAACCATTATTTTCTTTAAAACATATATAAAGATTACGGG
>JABMQA010001261.1 GCA_013203545.1 Bacteroidota bacterium | reverse complement strand
AGGTGTTGATGATCGACCTGACTATGGCAACCCTGATCCCTTTACTTATTTCGGCTGTTACCGGCGCAACCATGGCTTATTTTTTTATGGGAAAAGGTGTTGTTTTTACGTTTGATGTCACCGCCCCGTTTGCGTTGAATGAAATTCCACTATTCATTTTCCTGGGTGTTTTTTCGGGACTGGTATCCTATTATTTTACCAAAATAACCATGTATGTCGAAAGCAGGTTCAGCAAGATAAACCGGGCATCCATAAAAATACTGATAGGTGGTTCGATTCTGGGTTTGCTTATCTTTATCTTTCCCTCCCTTCTGGGTGAAGGCTATGAAGCATTAATGGATATTTTACAGGGAAATGGTGAGACCATCATCAACCAGAGTATTTTTAAAAATTTGATCGAAAACAGGTGGCTCTTTTTGTTCATCCTGTTGTTGATCATGTTTTTTAAAGTTGTTGCCATGTCGGTAACTACCGGGAGTGGTGGTGTTGGTGGTATTTTTGCGCCATCTCTTTTCATGGGTGGTGTCACTGGTTTTTTCATTGCCAGACTTATCAATTCAACAACTACCCTTTCCGTATCAGAAAGTAATTTTTCGCTGGTCGGAATGGCAGGGATTATGGCAGGGGTTATGCATGCGCCCTTAACAGCGATTTTTTTAATTGCCGAAATTACGGGAGGGTACGAATTGTTTCCTCCCCTGATCATTACGGCCACCATCTCATACCTTACCATCATGTATTTTGAGCCCCACTCGATTTATACCAAACGGCTTGCACAAAGGGGCGAATTGATGACCCATCACAAGGATAAAGCGGTTTTATCGATGATGAAGGTAAAAAAACTTATCGAAAAGAATTTCAACACCATCCACCCGGACGCCACCCTGGGTGATCTGGTTCATGTTGTTTCCAATTCATCGAGGAATATTTTCCCGGTGGTTGATAAAGAGGGCAATTTCTACGGTATCATTTTTATGGACCACATCAGGAATATCATGTTCCACCCCGAGATGTATGATACAACCTATGTGAGGGATTTAATGTTTATGCCCGAAAAGACCGTAGATCCAGACGAGTCGATGGAAGATGTGGCACAAAAATTTCAAACCACCGGAAAATTCAACCTTGTGGTGATTAAAGATGGGAAATACCTGGGATTTGTTTCCCGTGCAAGGATTTTTTCGTCCTATCGAAAACTGCTGAAAGACTTTTCTGATGATTAATTTCTTTATTTCGGAGTAAACAATACGCAACTCATTAGCAAATTTGTCGTAACGCCTCTTCCACGGAATGAACCGGGAGCTTGCAAACATTGCCGGCACAAACATAAATCGTGGTTTGGCCTTTTCCTAACCGTCCGTGAAAAACAGGCAGTGTCGCACCATCATTCCCCCATAGGATTATTTTTAAGGGATATTTACATTTTTCGTACAATTCGTGCTGCCACAACCCCGCATCCGGCCCGGTGATAACAATTGTATAGAAATTATTTACATGATTCAGCATCAAAGCGCCCCAGTGTGCAAAGGAGGAAGCATGCCGTGTCAGGTTATTTCCGATTGACTTTAACATCGAGAACGCAATTTTTTCAAACTCCCTGTTGGTAGTTATTTGAGACAATTCATTAAGTGTAAAAGCCATAACCGAGTTAGATGAAGGAATGACGTTATCATAGATTTCCTTTGTCCTTGCTGACAATGCATCATCCAGATCGCTGGTAAACCAGAACAGATTTTAGCTTTTATCAAAGAAATGTGAAATGGCATAGTTGGTCAGCCGGGTTGCCAGGTCGGTCCATTTTACATCACCGCTTGCCAGGTAAAGATGAATAAATGCATATCCCACATTGCTGTAATCCTCCAGAAACCCATTTACCCTGGCTTCACCATTTTTGAAAACATGATACATCCTGCCGTCTTCCGAAATCATCCATCGTTCGATCATTCCGGCAGCCTTAAGCGCACTGTTCAGATATCTTTCATCGTGGGATGCAAAGTGACTATCCTTTCACTTCCTTTTTGATACGCTGCACATGACCGCGTCCAAGTGCCTTCACTTCACAGCCAAGCTCGAAATACCTTCTAATCTTTTCATCCGTTAACATTCCGAAGGCATCAACAACAGCAACAGGACCGCCAGCCCACTCCACGATCTGGTCGGGTGTCAGGTCACGGTACGCTTCATGTGGCACGGCAAATATTACTGCCTCTACACCTTTCAGGGAAGCCTTCAGATCTTTACCAACCTTTATTTCGGGTAAGTGATCCTGGTTCCTGAAAAATCTTTTCCATGAGGAGGAGGAGGAATGTTCAGCCTCCTGGTTCTCGAACTCGTACCAATGGTCAACATAGGGATCGTGTACCCGCATTTCAGCACCGAGTTCCGTTAGTTTTCTAACCACCATTTCACTACCGCTATACCTGGTATCGCCTACATCCTCACGGTAACTTGCACCACAAATCAACACCTCGGCACCGGCAATATATCTGGCCATATTCCGCAAAGCGTCACGGGTAAGTTGTGCCACATGCAGCCCACGGGTGTCATTGATATCGATTGCGGTAGGTGTGATCTTAAACAGTGAATCACCATCTTCAAACCCCAGAATATGCCTGTATGCCCAGTATCCCAGCCCACCATCCTTTGGAAGGCAGTAGCCACCGATACCCGGTCCCGGGAAAATCATGTTGCTGTGGGTGGGCCGCATTTTGATGGCATTGATAACTTTTATAAGATCCACACCATTGCGCTCAGCAAAGATGCTCCATTCGTGAAGGTATGCAAGAATGGTAGCACGGTAGGAATTTTCTACGATTTTAGTGGTTTCAGATTCGATGGGGCGGTCCATTACAGTCAGGGGGAAATCCTTTGTGTTGAGTACCTCGTGGAGGAATTTCTCCACCCGTACCCTGGCTTCCTGATCACAGCCACTGCAAACCCGCCAGAAATCGCGGATACTTGATACATATTCACGCCCCGGCATAACCCGCTCGAAACTATGGGCCAGCAAAGGGGTTTCTTTGATACCACGCTGTGCAAATGCTTTCTTTAAAATCGGCCATGCTACAAACTCGGTGGTTCCGGGCGCCACTGTGGTTTCTATCAAAACAAGGCAATGGGGTTGGATTTTATCGCCGATGGTCCGCATGGTAGCTTCCAGGGCTGCCATATCAGCTTCGCCATCACGCATATTTCCAAGTCCGTTCTTGTGGTAATCGCACTGCACGTCCACCACAACACAATCGGCCAGTTGCAACGCATCACTGTTGTATGTGGCTATCAAGGTTTTCCGATCCTTAACACAGCGTCCAATCAATTCATCAACCTCGGGATCTTCGGCTTTTACAGGAGAAATACCCTGGTTGAGCATGGGTATCTTCCAGTAGCTTCTTGTACTCGGCCGCTGGCAACCAATAACAAACTTGCTTGCTTTCCCGTTTTCATCGGTTGTGTCGGCCACGATGGCAGCCATCACAGCACCTACAAAACCAACGCCCATCACAACCACGATTTCTTTTCCATCTTTTCTGGCTTCATCCGAAAGCTTTTTAACCCTCTCGAATTCGGCCGGGTAATCTACGGTTTGTGGGATTTCAAACTTCTCCCCCAATGGGTTAACGGAGTAATGTTTTGTTTTTTCCATATTGAATTTTTTAATATTGGTTAACGAATAATTGCGTTCATATTTCTTTCATAGGCCGTGATAATCCTTTGCATCGTCTTATCAATAATCTTGTCGGTAAGTGTTTTGGTTTCATCCTGTAAAATAAAACTCAATGCATAGGACTTTTTACCCGCTTCAATCTTGTCGCCTTCATAAACATCAAACAGGTTAACTTTCTTCAATAGCTTCTTTTCGATTTTTAAAGCGAGCCTTTCCAGGTCCGAATACATAACATCCTTATCCACCAGCAAGGCCAGATCACGCCTCACCTCCGGATATTTCGATACCGGAACATATGATATTTTGTGACGTTTCAACAATTCCAGAACAGTATCCCAGCAAATATCGGCGTAATAAATATCCTGTTTGATTTCGAAAGCTTTTAAAAGATTTTTCGCCAGTTTGCCGAAGGATACAACGGGTTTATTGTTTTGCTCATACATTAGCCCCATTTCGAAAACCTGGTTGGAAACCTGGCTTTCGGTAAGGTTCTGCGGGTCAATATTCAAGCGTTCAAAAATTTTCAGAATAAAGAATTTTATCCCCCAGAAATCGACAACCTGTGTTGGCCTGTGCCAGCTCTCATTGTTTTGATTTCCGGTAAGAAACAAAGACAAATGCACGGACTCATTAAACCTGGCCAGAACATCGGTTGCATCGGCTTTTGATTTATCCTGACTGTAAACACTGCCAAATTCGTACAATTTAAGGTTGAGATTTTTCCTGTTCTGATTATATAAAACGGCCTCCAACCCGGAAGTCAACAGGCCCTGCCGCATCACATTCAGGTCGGTGCTTAATGGATTGTAAATTTTAACATCATGGTCGGGATTGAGGAATCCCAGCGTTTTTGCATAATCAGCTTTGGTTAACGAATTGCTCATGATCTCGGCAAATCCGTTGTTGGTAAGAAAGTCGGCAACCTGATTCTGCACCTTCTCCCTGTCTGGTTTTTCGATATAGGACAAAGATGAACGCAACTGGTCAGGAAACTCAACATTGTTATAGCCATAAATCCTGAGAATTTCCTCGATCACATCCGCTTCGCGTGTAACATCATTTTTATAGGTTGGGACTTCCACGGTGAGCCCATCGTCATCTTCAGCAATAATTTCCATCCCCACCCAGATCAGTATATCCTTGATCTGATCATGGTCAAGCTTTTTTCCGATCAGGCGATCGATATTTTTAAAGGTTACTTTAACTTCCCAACTGTTGATAGGATTGGGATAAACATCGTTTATCTCAGACGCGATAGTCCCTCCGGCCAGTTCTTTTATCAACATGGCTGCCCTTTTCAAGGCATATAAGGTTGCGTTGGGGTCCGCACCTCTTTCAAACCTGAAGGACGAATCGGTGTTCAGCCTATGAAAGCGGGCCGTTCTTCTGGTGGTTTTAGGATCGAAATAAGCACTTTCGAGAAATACATTTTTCGTTTTCTCAGTTACACCCGAATCGAGGCCGCCAAACACGCCGGCAATACACATTCCATCGGATTCGTTGCAAATCATCAGATCCATGCCAGACAGTTCACGCACTTCTTCATCCAGGGTTGTAAACTTCGTTCCTGCCGGTTCCTTTCTGATTACAACTTTGTGCCCCTTGATTTTTTCAAGGTCGAAGAAATGGGTAGGATGGCCGGTTTCGTGCATGATAAAATTACTAATATCAACCATGTTATTAATGGGCCTCAAACCAATGGCAATCAAGCGGTTCTTCAGCCAATCAGGCGATTCTTTAACCTGCACATCAGTAATTACCAGGCTTGAATACCTCGGACAGGCCTCCTGGTCTTCCACCACAACCTCAACTTGCAAGTCGTTGTTATCCGGCCTGAATCCGTCAACACAAGGTTTTATCAAACTTATCGGATTATTCGGGTTTTGTATATTCAAAACAGCCTGCAAATCCCTGGCCACTCCAATATGCGACATGGCATCCGAGCGGTTTGGGGTAAGCCCGATCTCGAAAACATAATCTTCTTCAATTCTAAAATAATCCCTTGCCTGGATACCTATTTCCGTATCATCCGGCAAAACCATGATACCTTCGTGTGATTCTCCCAAACCCAGCTCATCTTCAGCACAAATCATCCCCATCGATACCTGGCCACGTATTTTTGATCTTTTTATTTCAAAGGAGGTTTCTCCCGTATACAAAGTTGTTCCTACAGTTGCAACCACAACCTTCTGCCCTTTTTCAACATTTGGGGCACCACAAACAATTGGCAGCAATTCCCCCGTTCCAATATCGACCGTTGTAACACTCAGCCGGTCGGCATCGGGATGCTTTTCACAACTCATAACCTCCCCGGTAAGCACACCCTGCAATCCCCCTTTTACGGTTTCTATTTTTTCGAGGCCTTCAACCTCCAGCCCTGTATTGGTAAGTATTTCTGCTACCTGTTCAGGGTCAAGGTCAATATGTATATACTCCTTGAGCCAATTATAGGAAATCTTCATTTTAACTGATTTTATTTTAAGCCCGCAAATGTAATAAAATAGGGTGAGTTAAAAAATCGGTATGTTCGAAGCTGACCAAATTGTTGAATTATATGGCTGTCTGCTAATAGCCCAACGTCTTCAGCATCGATTTAAAACTTTGTTCTTTGGCAAATAACTTTGGGAAATATTCACCGTTTTCGTCCAGATCTATAATGATATGTTTAGGGGCAGGAATAAGGCAATGCTGAATTCCCCCATAACCCCCGAGTGATTCCTGATAGGCCCCGGTATGGAAAAATCCGATATAGAGGGGGTCTTCATCCACATATTTTGGGAGGAATACGGCATTGGAATGGGCTTCATCATTGTAATAATCCTGGCTGTCGCAGGTGAGCCCACCCAGGCAAACCCGCTGGTATTCCACATCCCAGCGATTGATTGGGAGCAAAATAAACCGCTGGTTGATGGCCCAGGTATCCGGAAGCGTTGTCATAAACGAACTGTCGATCATATTCCACAACTCCCGGTCGTTTTGCCGCTTTTGATCGAGTATCGAATATAAAACCGCCCCGCTTTCACCAACAGTAAATGACCCGAACTCAGTAAAAATATCCGGTTCAGGAACCTGGTTTTGTTCGCAGGTATATTTGATTTGTGCTACAATTTCCTCAGCCATGTATTCGTAGTCATATTCAAACCCCAGCGAATTCTTAATGGGAAATCCACCACCAATATTGATAGAATCCAGTTCAGGACAGATTTTTTTTAGCGCACAATATACATTCAGGCTTTTGCTGAGTTCGTTCCAGTAGTAGGATGTATCCCTGATACCGGTATTGATAAAAAAGTGCAACATTTTCAGCCCAATATTGGGGTTCTTTTTAATGTGATCCTTGTAAAAGGGCAGGATGTCATTATACCTGATGCCCAAACGTGAGGTGTAAAACGAGAACATGGGTTCTTCCTCCGAGGCAATCCGCATACCTATTTTGAACTTCCCCTTAACATTTTGTTCAAAATAATCAATCTCGTCCATATTATCCAGAATGGGAATCGTATTTTTAAAACCATTGTTGATAAGCCGGGTAATGTTTTCGAGGTATTGGGGACGTTTAAATCCATTAGCAATGATAAAAATCCCCTTATCTATTAATCCGGTGTTAAAGATTTCTTCGATAATATTAACATCAAAGGCTGAGGATGTTTCCAGATTAATCTTGTTTTTTAGGGCTTCTTCTATAACAAATGAAAAATGCGAGCTTTTGGTGCAGTAGCAATATTTGTAATCACCGTGATAATCTACTTTTGCCATGGCCACATTAAAAAACCTTCGGGCTTTCTGGATTTGCTCGCTGATTTTTGGCAGATAAGTTATTTTAAGTGGCGTTCCGTATTGCTTGATAATGTCCATCAACGGGATATCATGCCATCGGATTTCCCCATCAGCTACATCAAACTCCTCCTGTGGAAAGTCAAATGTTTGCTCAATCAAATCAATGTATTTGATTTTCATATTTTCAAATTTAACTGTGATGAAATAAAATCAAAACGCAAATGTAAATCACTTACTCGAAATAATTCGACATTAACTAAATAGAAAGGAAATTTCTGATAATCTATAATTGGGGTCAATCACCGATCCGGGCTTCAACAGGGTGGGCCAATCCTGAATAATTGATAAGCTCCATTTTTACGGAACCCACAATTACTGCCGATTTGGCTAAAACAGGGAGTTTGTTTTTGTCATTGGTAACCCACAGGGTCATAGGATATGGATTGCTAAAAACCTCACCGGTGGCAACCATAGGTTTAAAGGCCAAACAGGTGAAAATCCCCAGGGAAGTTTCTACAGTTTCTATTCCCTGAAACTGTATAACTGAAATATAAGCAGAGTCGTCAAGGTAAAAATCAACCGGGAAATTATCGCCTTCTTTTACGTCAGAGAAATCAAAAGTCCTGGCATACAAGGATGCAGAGATAATATCCTGCATATATGGGGTGATGTTTTTCGTAGTCCGGCTACTCTTGGCAATTCCATTTTCATGATCGAAATAAATATCATCTTCCATCACATAGCCACCCTCCTTGGTCCTCCTTATAAACAAGTGTGGCGCCAGGGCTTCCTTATCAATATATGATTCGAACCGGTCGCGTACCTTAAAGAACAGATCGAATGCCCTGTTGGATTTACCGCTTCCAATTACATGGTAAACTTCTCTGTTATTAAACCTTCTGTTGGAGTTTTTAATTTCCAGGGTAGCTACTCCCGCATCAACTTTCCCGGTTAATAATGATTCATAATATACCCTGTATTTAAGCTTTTCACCAGGGACAAATACATCATTCCCTACGGTTCTGTATTCAAATTCCTGGGCAGGAACCACCACACAGATCAGCGAAAAGCACAAAAGCAATATGTATTTCGAAATACTTTCCATACCGGATTTTATCCAATTATATTGTTAAAGGAAGATAAACTTAAGTTGGTACAATAAATTGTGAAATCAACCTACAACAATATTGATTATTTTCTTCGGAACAACGATTATCTTCCTGATGGTTTTACCTTCAAGCCATTTCTGTGCCCCCTCAGCCACTAAAGCAGCCTTCTCGATATCTTCCTTTGAGATATCCAATGGCAATTCAAGTTTAAACCTCAGTTTCCCATTAAACGAGACGGGGTATTCGAAAGTGCTTTCCACAAGATAATCCTCATTATAGTCAGGGAAATTATACTTTGTCACACTTTCGGGATTTCCCAGCAGGTTCCACAACTCTTCAGCGATATGCGGTGCATAGGGAGAAATTATTACCACAAGATCGGACAATATTTGCCGCTTGTGGCATTTCAGGTCCGTAAGTTCGTTTACACAGATCATGAAATTACTCACCCCCGTATTGAATGAAAACCGTTCGATATCATCCCTGATCTTCTTAATTGTACCATGGATAACTTTTAGTTCGGCAGGCGTAGGTTCATCATCATTTACGCAAAATTCATTCTTCTCGTTGTGAAACAGCCTCCACAGCTTCCTGATAAACCTGAACACGCCCTCTATTCCATGGGTATCCCACGGTTTATGACTTTCAAGTGGGCCAAGAAACATTTCGTAAAGCCTGAAGGTATCGGCCCCATATTTTTCGATCAGGTCATCGGGATTTTGAACATTGTACAACGATTTGGACATCTTTTCGATCTCCCATCCACACACATATTTTCCATCTTCGAGGATGAATTCCGCATTGGCCAACTCCGGCCTCCATTTTTTAAAGCCTTCTATATCCAGCACATCGTTATCCACCAGGCTAATGTCAACGTGAATCGGCGCTATATCATACTTACCTTTCAGTGCAAAGGACACAAAAGTGTTGGTTCCATTAATACGGTAGGCTATACTGGAACGACCCTGAATTTTTCCCTGGTTGATCATTTTCTTAAACGGTTCGTCCTCGCAGGCCAAACCCAAATCGAATAAAAACTTATTCCAGAAGCGCGCATAAATCAGGTGACCGGTGGCATGTTCGTCACCACCCAGGTAAAGATCCACACTTCTCCAGTATTCGTT
>JABMQA010001260.1 GCA_013203545.1 Bacteroidota bacterium | reverse complement strand
GTCCTCAGTCCTCAGTCCTCAGTCCTCAGTCCTCAGTCCTCAGTCCTCAGTTCACAGTCTTCAGTTCACAGTCTTCAGTCTTCAGCCGGCAGTTGGCAGCGGTGCTGACTGGTTACTGCCAACTGTTGACTGCCTACTGTTGCCTTCCCCCTACCCAAGAGCTACCCGGATTGTCGCTGTTGTTCCCTTACCCGAGCCCGACTCCATATTCATCTCACCATTGAGTGTGCGGAGCCTGTTCGTTATGTTCATCATGCCCACACCATCCTTTTTACCGCCTTCATCAATTCCTTTGCCGTCATCCTGTACAATTAACACACAATGATTCTGCATTTTCATCAATTGTACATCCACTGATAATGCCTTGGAATGTTTGATGATATTGTTTAACAACTCCTGGGTTATTCGGTACAATCCAATTTCAACATGCTGTGGCAATCGCTCTGTCAGATTATAATGTTCAAAGTGGCACTTCACTTCAGATCTCGAAAAACTCTTGTCAACCATATCTTCCAGCGCCGCAACCAATCCCAGTTCCGTCAAAGCACGGGGCATCATCTGGTGCGAGATATTTCTAACGTCCGTTCCGGCATCCGTTATCATTCTCCCTATCTTTTCTATGTCACCCTTCAAATCCGGCTTTTCTATAAGAAAGCTTTTGGAGATGTGTTGAAAAAACATTTTTATAGCACTCACCTGCTGGCCCAATCCATCATGCAAATCCTTGGCTATTCTTTTCCGTTCTTCTTCCTGGGCATCAAAAATGGCCTTCATCCCATTTTCCCTTTCCTCGATAATGGCTGCATCTTTTTCGGCACGGGCTTTTCTTTTGTTCCGCTGAAAAACAAACAGCAGGAAAAATATAATAACCAGGCTAACACTTCCGATACCGATAATCCAGTTGGTACGATTTGAAACGGCCACCTCAGCCAGCGCCTTCTCCTTGGCCAGCTTTTCATTTTCCGCCTGTTCAAGCAGAAGTGCTTTTTCCTTTTGCCCGGTTTCGTATCTGATTTTCATATGGGCAATCTGTCCGGCTTTTTCCTCATCTAACAACGAATCTTCAATGGTGGTATATTTGAT
Organism: Bacteroidota bacterium; assembly: GCA_013203545.1. Lineage (GTDB taxonomy): Bacteria > Bacteroidota > Bacteroidia > Bacteroidales > 4484-276 > JABMQA01. The sequence goes on along the minus strand of JABMQA010001260.1, from coordinate 1,407 downwards.
ATAGTAATCAAGCGCTTCTGCCAGGTTATCCTGAGCCTTTAAAAGTTCATATTTCCTGAAACAGGCATCCGCCCACAGCTTTTTTTGTTTCAGCAAAACAGCATTTTGAATCGCAGAATCCAAAACCAGGCTTGCTTCCCTGTACCGTCCGGTTTCCAGATAAACCTTCCCCTGGTTGATTAGTAGATTTGTTTTTTCAGCATCAGTTTTCAGTTCTTTCCTGGCCAGGTTAAGGTAATGTTCAGCCTGACTAAAGTTTTCCTGCTTGATGTAAGTGTTTGCCTTGTTTCCTAACCATTGCGGAAGGTAAAAATCGTCGTTGGCCTCACGAAACAATGCGATGGCTTTATCATTGTAAAAATGGGCGCTGTCATAAATCCCCATTTCATCATACGCAATCCCTATCCTGCCCAAGACCAACCCTTTGATTTCCAAATCATGAAAACTGCTTAATAGTTGTAAAGCCCTGTTTTGCCATGAAATACTTTCAATATTGTCGTTCAGCCTGGTGTTCAAAAATCCGATGCTGGACAATACTTTGGCCATTTGCAGGGTGTCGCCTGATTTTTCATAAACCCTCAATGATTTGAGCAAGTAGTCCAGCGCTTCCGGATACCAACCCCTTTCCCTGTATATTTGTGCCGCATTTTCATATCCGAAAGCCGACCAGGGATGATCCAATTTTTCAAGAATAGAAGAGGATAGGTTATAATATTTTATGGTGAGATCATCATCAAAGCTATTGCAATGAAGGGCCAAAAACAAATATGCCTGCCCCTCACCTTCAATAAAGCCTATCTGCTGCGCCAGGGCGATGGCTTCTCTGGCAAATGAAATGCCTGTGGTATCACCCTCAATGAAATACTGCCTTGATATATTGATAAGGTTTTTCACTTTGTCTTCGCCGGTCAAACTTTGATTAACAAGCAGTAAACTATCCAGCCCGGTTTGTTGGGCATTACAAAACAGCGTGCCGGTAAAAATCAATGAAATAAGCAACAATCGCAACAGCATCACATAAAATGGTTTGGGCGTAAAATTAATAAATTAACGGGTTGTAAGGAGGTAATTCTCAAATTTTGAGAAGGATGAAACGGCTGATGCTTTATTTCTTCTTCATTGGTTTGTGAGGTAGCTTCTTTTTTTTAATGTGTGTCTGTTTATAGGATAGTCTATTGGAGGCATTCCCGCTAATTCTTTGAAGGGTCATTTTCCCATCGTTATACCTTTGATACAGGTAAGCAGACTAAAAAAAATGACTGTTGCCTTCTATACACTACGCATATATAGAAATTAATCTGTTTCGGAGAATGTGTCCCTTGAGGGACTACAGGGTGGAATTTTCTTTTGCTCTTCAAATTGACCAGAAAATCCACCCCCTGACCCCCTATCTTTGTGCCATATGGC
>JABMQA010000111.1 GCA_013203545.1 Bacteroidota bacterium | reverse complement strand
GAAGCACCCTCATCGGGGGCGATTAATGTAGATTCGGATGGTAATGTGGGCATTGGGACAAGTACTCCCCAGGCAACTTTAGATGTCAGTGGTGATATTATTGGCTTATCAGCAAGGTTTAAAACCGATAATTACCACAGTTTGAATATCGGAAAAGCGATTTATGGAAATAATCTGGGCGTTTGGGGAAGTAGTTATATCGGCTTTAATATGTACAGAGAAATCGATAACAGTTGGAAAACTGAATATGATTCATTTAGCAATGGAGGAGCAATGATTTACGGAACCGTGGGTGGAAGCATTGTTTTTACCTGTGTACAAAATGATCAGAGTGTTTCTGGACAGCAAATCCTTAATGAAGACCAGATTAAGAACAAAGCAAAAATGATCCTGCAAGGTGACGGATTGCTAAAAGCAAATGAGATTGAGATTCAACTGGATGTTTGGAGCGACTACGTATTTAACGAAGATTATAATCTCCCTGAATTGAAGGAAGTGGAAATCTTTATTAAGGAGAACAAACACCTGCCGGATGTTCCATCCGAAGCTGAAGTATTGGAGGATGGTGTAAACCTGGGTGAAATGGATGCTATCCTGCTTAAAAAAATCGAGGAGCTTACTCTATATCTCATCGAGCAGCAGAAGGAGATTGATGTGTTGAAAGAGAAGGTTGAAAAGTGAAAGCAGATGCAGGTAAATGGCAATAGATGCTAAAACCTTTCAATTCGAAGTTCTCATGTGCAGCAGAGTTTTGAAAGGTTGAAACCGGAAAAAACACAATCACATAAACACACAAACACATCAAACCATGAAACATCTCAATATAGTATTTATAACAGTAATACTGCTTGCAGTGAGTTTACAAACAACAGCACAAGAACCTAACACTGTTGTTTTTAGTTACGATGATTCAGGAAACAGGACAAAGCGGGAAGCCATTTTTATTCCCTCTCCTCCGGATAAAGATGACAACGGGCAACAAAAGGACGAAACAGGGTTTAAAAATCAGGAGGTACTTAAATCCGATATCGTGAAGCATACGGCCAATGTAGGTTCGGTTACAATTAATATCTTTCCCAACCCCAACGGCGGAATGTTTAAAGTATCCTTAGAAGGGTGGGAAAAAGATACCAAGTCAAGCCTTATTATGCACAGTTTGTCGGGTAAGGAAGTAACGAGAGTTGAAACGCTCCGGCAGCACACAAACATTGATATTTCATCCCATCCTAACGGAACCTATATACTGACGATATTCATCGATGGAAAAAAAGAGGTTTGGAAAATCGTTAAAAACTAATTCCGAGAAATCCCGAAACTTCATATTGAACAGTGAATGAAAAAATGAGAAACATGAAAAAAATATACTTAGCACTAATAATAGTCTTTTGTCTGATACACGCATACAGCCAAACGGAACAGGATCCGGTAAGCGGTGAAAATTTCATTCTCAGCCAACCGCTGAATAATAACGAATCGTATGAATACACAGCCAGGGATTTTATAAGGATGATTTCCGATCAGGGTACAGGTTTTGCATATGCCCCTCAGCAGGGGCAAAGTTTTCATGCTAAAATTGATCCGTATTTGGTATTCCCGCCGGAGGAAGGGGAAACCGGAGGCCCTACAGGAGGTGTTGTTGGTAATGATGGTGTTGTTGGTGTAACGCCAGGCTCCTTTTCTGTGAGTGAAACCGGAGAGGCCAAATACTTCATTCCCTTGGAATTCCCCGGTGGTATAGGTGGTATGACTCCTGATCTGAGTTTGATTTACAGCAGCAACGGAGCAGATGGAATTCTTGGCCCCGGTTGGTCTTTGGGTGGTTTGTCGGTTATTTCTCAAGTTCCTGCAACAAGGTACCATAATGGGCACAAATCTGCCGCTTTTGGTGGCGATTATCGGTCAAAAGCCTATACACTTGATGGACAAAGACTAATTTTAATGGCCCAAGAGGGGGATGTTAAATTAGAATTCCGCAAGGAACAAGACGATTTCAGTAGAATAATAAGAAAACCCAGAATCGTACAAAAGGATGATAATGTTTATTATTTTGAAGTGAAAACCAAAAGTGGTTTAACCTATTATTATGGTGAGAATAACGATGCATTGCTTCACTTTACTTTAGGGGAAGATGATATATGTGTCGCATATTATGTAAACAGAATTGTTGATAACTTCGGTAATACCATTCAATTTAATTATGAAAATGACGTAAATACCAGAGAAATTTACATTGATAAAATTTCATACACACACACTACTAATGCTATAGGGGAATTGAATCCAGCTACTTATGAGATTAATTTTGAGTATATTGACAGAAATGTTGCACTTACTTCTTATTACAACTATCAACCCGCAAATAGTGTAAATCATGGAATATCCTTCAAATCTGCAAAATTGATAGCCAATATTGAGTGCACACATATTTCGGAAGGATTTGTTAAAAAGTATCAGTTAGATTATATTAAAAGAGGTCCGGGACCAGATCCATTGAAGAAAAAACAGCATCTGTCATATGTTCAGGAGTTCGGGCTTGTTGATGAGATTGGTGAAAATGTAAGAT
>JABMQA010001259.1 GCA_013203545.1 Bacteroidota bacterium | reverse complement strand
TTGTAATAACTCATGAAATGCAGTTTAATAATGCTTTCCTTTAGGGTTTTGATAATGAATACCATTTCGCTGTTAACGGAATAGTAGCCCTCCTCAAGGTTGTAATATTTCCATTCATGACCGATTATATCAAGATTATCGGAGAAGTCTATGGCAGTTACATCTTGGTAAACAATATCTTCAAAGGGTTTTTCACCGGAATACTGCGCTGCCTTTACGCCGTTTCTGTTTACCAAAACACCTCTCACCAGGTAGGGGTAAGGTTCGTTCCCGGAATAGAGAAGGGTTGTGTATTGTCCGAAAAAGAGATCGAATTCATTTTTAGGAGGTTGGTAATTCACTGTTTTTCCGCCCTCATCAAATGAAAATCCCACGAAATTATTTTCACTGTTTTTCTGCACCGATGCCGGGTGCTCATCCGTACCATCCAGAAATGCGAAACGAAAATGATAAACATCATTCACCAGGCTGTCAAACGTAACTTTACGATAACCGATTGGATTTCCACTTTCGTTAAGGCCCAGATCAATTACATACACCAGCCGGTGGTAGATAGGATTAGCGCCTGAAAAATCCACCCAATTCCCAACTGCCGTGGAATCCAGGTTGCCATCCGATGGGTCGAAATTCATTTCGATGCCAGATTGACTGGTAACTGCGGCGAAATCTTTGGATCCTGAGTTGCCGGCATGCATGAAACGGGAAGCGTTCAACAATATATGCCAACCTTCAGCAGCACACTCGAAGGCCAGATCATAATCATTCAGTGTGATGGTTTTAACAGTCTTATTCCCGTCAAGGTCATAATAGACCAGGTTGGAATAATCAGAGCCAAGTTTAACACTGCCAATCCTGATCCCTTCGGGAATTGGAATCGGATCCAGCTTAACATCTTTCTGAAGGTCTTCCATACATGATGACAAACCGAGTGTAAGAATTAGAAATATGATGATTTGAAATTTATTATTGGATATCATAATATCTTACTTGGTAAATTTAAATTTGAGGCTTGCAAACACCGATCTGCCCCACGCAAGCGGCATACTGCTGCCTGAACCGGAGTGAACCCCTCCGCTTGCACCTCCGGTGGTTTTAATGTCGGTGATGTTGAACAGGTTTTTCGCACCCACCGTGAGGGTTACAAACTCATCGAAGAAAGATCTGGTCAGCGTCATATCAAGCATATTGTAGCTCTCTTCGGTATAGGTTTCGATCTGGTTATCGGAATTCAGCCGGTCACGCTCCACCTTTCCTGTAAATTTGTACACAATACCCAGTTTTACATTTGTATGTTTTTCTTCGATTATGGCACTTATCGCCAGCTCAGGATAGTAATAAAAATTGTTATCACCGGAAGGGGCATCAGCATACTGGTTTTGAATGCCAATATACGCAATGCCAACGCCAAAACTAAAAAAACCTTTATGGCGATAGGTAACGTTCAGCCTTCCCCCAAGGGTTTGAAACCTGTCCACATTGCTGTAAACCCATATTTCGGTGGAATCATTGTTTTCGCCAACTATGGTTTTCGGGATAAGGTCGATTTTATCCTTCATGTCGTTGTAAAAAAAATCAGGCTCAATTTTAAATGCCACCTTTTCGGTCTGATTGAAATAACCCATACTGAACTGATAGCTGTTTGAATGTTCTGCTTTGAGCGAATCAGAACCAAAAATTTTATGGTTGAGATCGACAAAATCCAGGTACAGCTCTTTCAACGAAGGAGCCCTGAAGCCTTTTCCATAGGAGGCCCGAACAGTCCATTTTTCGTTCATTTGATAAAGCAGGTTCAGCGATGGGGTAACGGGTGCAGTGTATTTGGTGTTGTGGGCAAACCTGATACCGGGCTGTAAGGTGAAAGTAGAGATGGGTCTGTATTTCAGGCTGGCAAACAGCGCATAATCCTGTATTCCGGCATCACCTCCCTCAATTCTTTTTCCTGTGCCCGATTCGAGGTTGATATCAAAACCAGCCTGATAGTTAAATACTGCCGTATCGGTCTGGTACCGGCTAATTGTTCCCCTGAAAGTCCAGTTATTAAATGCGGTGGTATCAAAGTCGGCAGGCGATTTTGACAACTGCTCATCAAGGGTTGCAAGGTTTTTCAGGTAAACTTCCCTTGTCCTTTCATACCACGAATAGGATGTCATCAGGTCGATGTATTTGCTGTTGCCGATCATACCGGTCCACGACAGGCTGTTGTCCCACCTTTTGGTATAATAGTGCCCGTCGCGTGCCTTGTAAAAATAGTATCCGTTGGCAGTATCGGCATCAAGTTGGGGCGATCCTTTATCGAGGACATATTCATCGAAATAATGTGTAGAAAAACGGAGGTTGGTATTGCCGATACGCCGTTTGTACTTCAGTTCGCCAAATGCCTGTCGCTTGGGTTTCCATTGCTGGTAGCGCGAGGTATCCACCGTTGAAAAACCATCGAAGAAGTTACGACCTCCGCTCAGGATCAGGGTGTTTTTATTTTTGTAGAACCCAACACTTCCGTCCACATTGTATTGCCCAACCGACTCGAAGTAGGAGTTGAGACGGGCATCTACCTTATTATTCACATGATCGCGTGTAATCAGGTTTACAACACCGGCCAGAGCATTTGTACCATAACTTACCGACATGGGACCCTCCACCATTTCGATGCGCTCGATGTTCGACAGGCTGATCTGACTCAGATCAATATCACCATTCATCCTGCCGATTACAGGTACACCATCAATAAGAATTTTTACATTTTCTCCGCCAATGCCCTGCAATTTCATTTTACTTCCCAGGGCAGCATCATGCGTCATTTTAATGTTGAGCTGGGTTGCTAAAATTTCCTGCAAATTAACTGCACCCTGCGATTCCATTTCAGCCGGACCGATTACCTTAACTTTATAAATGGACTTATCAGTTCGTTCGGGGGTAAATTGCCCCGTAATAACCACCCCTTCCATATTTAATATGGCGGGTTGCAGAAAAAGCGTTTTCGTCTCACCCGGAACAATGGTATCCATTAATGTGTGGTAACCAACAAAAGTAACTGCAATAATGGATTGTTTGTCCACCGGATTTGATATCATTCCCTGGTCATCGGTTACCATGTGACAAACTTTCTGACCATCAAAATCTTCAAAGCAAGCATTTGCATAAATAACCGGATCGCCGGTTTTTTGGTCGAGGATGGTTATTTGGGCCTTTTGGTTTTGCCCGGACAGGAAACCAGGTAACAGAATTACCAAAATGAAAATAAGAAACCTGGGGAGTAAAGTATAAATATTGATCATTAAAGAATG
>JABMQA010001258.1 GCA_013203545.1 Bacteroidota bacterium | reverse complement strand
TTTTGGTGAAATAGGAAATTTTAAATTGATCTGGTTGATGAAGGGATTAACTTCAACATTCAATATTCGGTGTTGGATATTAGAAATTCAAAAAAAGAATATCAAATAATGAATGTTGAATTCAAACCCCGGTTTGAACCTTATGTACCTATGGATGTAACGCCTGGCCGGTCGGGATGTATGTGACCACCATTTCAAGCCATGGGGAGGTAAGGGGGAAGTGTAAGGTTTTGGTGGAGTAACGGTAAGGGACGAAATCCGTGAGGGACGATGGGATGGCGTCCCTGGAATAGATTTGGCCGCACGGACGAAACGTCAGTGCGAACGGGGATTTTCAATTACCTTTGAAGCTGAAAAGAAAAGAAATTGAAGTTTTAATGAAGATAATTATGAAAACATTCAGCCTGTATCTCACCCTTTGTGTTTTTGCAACAGTTATATCTGCTCAGGAAATTCCATATAATCAGTTACCGGACTGGCAATCCACGCCCATGGGACATATTGCCACAGGGCTGGCCCTCACCGATATCAATGGCGATGGATGGAAAGACATCGTTGCTGCCAATGGTAACGACATTCAACGGCAAAGCCTCGTGGTTTATTACAACAACGGCGATGGCACATTTCCGCTAACGCCATCGTGGAGTTCAACCGACATCGATTACCATGGGCATTGTGCTGCCGGCGATATCAACAAAGATGGCTGGATGGATATTGCGGTTTCGGTTTATATAGGTCCTGCAGGATTTTCGGAACCTGGTAAGGTGAAGGTTTATTATAACACCGGGGGTGAGCTGGAATCCACACCTTCATTTGAATCTATCAATTTCTACACCTTTAGCTGTGCGCTGGGAGATGCCGACGCTGATGGTGACCTCGACATTGCTGTAGCTACCAGCGAATCATATGGTGATATCTGGGATTACGGAAAGGTTTTTTACAACGAAAACGGGACATTCAACAATTCGCCCGACTGGCAATCGTCAAACCTTATGGGAGGCATGGATGTGGAGTTCGGGGATATAGACAACAACGGCTTCCTCGACCTTGTATTTATTTGCAATGAGTTCCCCAACGCCATTTACCTTGCTGACGAAACCGGAACCATCGACCCAGATCCCGACTGGCAATCCTCTGAAACCTTAACATACAATAACTCTCTGGATATCGGTTTTTTTGGTAATGACGGATTCCCGGGTTTTGTAACCACCGGAAACGACCAGTTGGGAGGCGATGGAAAGGTGAGGTTATATGATTTTCAGTCTGGTGTGCCTGCCAATAGTGCGGCTGCATGGCTGTCGCCCGCAGTGGGTTATGGCTCGGGGGTATTGCTTGCTGATGTTAATAAGGATTCTTACCTGGATCTGATATATGGTGGTTGGTGGTACCCGATGGAGATAATTCCCGGAACAGGGTCATCGTTTGAGAACACACCTGCATATACTTCCGCTACCAGTTCGGTTGTTGAGACCATTCAAGCTGCTGATCTTGGAAAGGAGTCCGTCGTTACGATGGTTGATACCATTACCGGAACCACAAATTTTTCCAGCGCCATCCGGCTCAGTCACCAACTTGTGGAATCAATTGTTGAAATCAGCAGAAACGGCGTGACGCTTGATCCTGATGAATACTGTTATGTCCAGAATAAAAATTGGATTTCCCTGAGTGTGCCGCTGTCAGTGTGGGATCTCATTATTGTTGAATATGAAATAAGTTCCGATCCCGACCTGGTGATTACCAACTGGGACAGCTCCAAAGGAAATTACATCTTTTACAATACCAATATCCCAACTGGTATCCATTACACATACAGAGGAGATGAAAGTGGGATCAACATATATCCCAACCCGGTAAGGGATGTAATTCACATAAGGCTTCATGGTGTCCTGGAAAGAAAAGAAATAGACATCACCATTTGGGATCTAACCGGAAATATGGTCATGAAAGCAACAATAAATCCACATCCCGAATTTATGAATCTGTTCACCATTCATTTGCAGCATCTGCAGGCTGGAAGTTACTTTTTATCTGTTCAGGATTTTGAAATAGTGAATACGAATAAATTGATAGTTAAAATTGATTAGCGTTTGTCTTTAATGTATAGATTTCTTGCAGGCTACTACATTTTTTCAGCAAAAGTCTGAAAAAAAAAACGCTTTGCGGGATACCCGCCCCAGGATATGCAGTTTTCACCAATTTATGATAAAAAAGTAGTCATCATATAATTGAACGAATTAAACGAATTTTAATTCGTTTAATT
>JABMQA010001257.1 GCA_013203545.1 Bacteroidota bacterium | reverse complement strand
TACAACGATATAATCTATTATGCCGCCCCTAAAAAAAAGAAGGAACTTTTGGGACTGGATGAGGTAGATCCCGAACTGCTCGATACCTTTAATAAACTGGGGATTTCGCTTGAGGAGCAAAAACGCCTGTCGGGTGTTGCAGTTGATGCTGTTATCGATAGTGTTTCGGTTAAAACCACGTTCAGCGAAACCCTGAAAAAGCATGGGATTATTTTTTGCTCGTTCAGCGATGCCGTTCAAAATCATCCAGAGCTTGTAAGGAAATATATGGGATCGGTGGTGCCCTATACTGACAATTATTTCGCAGCCCTTAACTCGGCGGTATTTACCGACGGATCCTTTTGTTACATTCCGAAGGGCGTGAGGTGCCCGGTTGAGCTTTCAACCTATTTCAGGATCAATGCTGCAAATACAGGTCAGTTTGAACGAACATTGATCATTGGGGATGAGGAGAGTTATGTAAGTTATATGGAAGGATGTACTGCCCCGCAGCGGGACGAAAACCAATTGCATGCTGCCATTGTCGAAATCATTGCACTCAAGGATGCCGAGATAAAATATTCGACCGTACAAAACTGGTATCCCGGAAATGCAAAAGGTGAAGGCGGGATTTACAACTTCGTTACCAAACGAGGCATATGCAGGGGGGCAAATTCTAAAATTTCGTGGACGCAGGTGGAGACAGGATCGGCCATTACATGGAAATATCCGAGTTGTATTTTGATGGGGGATAATTCGGTTGGGGAATTTTACTCGGTTGCCGTTACAAACAATTATCAGCAGGCCGATACCGGATCAAAAATGATCCATCTGGGCAAAAATACGCGTAGCACCATCATTTCAAAAGGAATATCAGCAGGACATAGTAACAACAGTTACCGTGGATTGGTAAGAATGAACAGGCGGGCCGAAAATTCCAGGAACTTTTCGCAATGCGATTCGCTGCTGCTTGGTGATAAATGCGGGGCACATACCTTTCCGTATATCCAGGCCGACAACAAATCGTCGATTGTGGAGCATGAGGCCACCACATCAAAAATATCGGATGACCAATTGTTCTATTGCCAGCAGCGCGGCATCAGCGCCGAAAGCGCCATCGGATTAATTGTTAACGGTTACGCCAAAGAGGTATTGAAAAAGCTGCCCATGGAGTTTGCCGTTGAAGCGCAAAAATTGTTGGCGATTAGTCTGGAGGGAAGTGTAGGGTAGAAGAAGTTAGGAGTTAGGAGTTTGGAGTTAAGAGTTAAGAGTTAGGAGTTTGTGCCGTAGGCATCCCTATCTTTGGGAGAGTTTGGAGTTTATGGTTTTATGTTTGGGGGTTGGCCGTTTTGTAAGGAAAATATAAAACCTGTCAGAGTCCGACGAAGGAGGTCTTGACAGAGTTTTTGGGTTTATGATTCAGGTTGGAAGGTTACAGGTTGGAAGGTTACATGTTTGAAGGTTTCAGGTTTGCAAGTTTCAGGTTTGCAAGTTTCAAGTTGGAAGGTTTCAGGTTGGAAGGTTGGAAGCTGCCTGAGCGTAGTCGAAGGCAGGGTTTTGGATTTACAATCACATATTTAAACATATTAGAGTCATGTTATCAATAAAAAATCTGCATGTTGCGATCAATGGGAAAGAGATCATCAAAGGTCTGAGCCTGGAAGTAAACCAGGGTGAAGTGCATGCAATCATGGGTCCTAACGGGACCGGAAAATCAACACTGGCAGCTGTGATTGCCGGCAGGGAGGATATTTTTGAAGTAACTGAGGGTGAAATTATCTATAAGCATAAAAACCTGCTGGATCTGTCCATCGAAGACCGTGCCCGTGAGGGAATTTTTCTCGGGTTCCAGTATCCCGTTGAAATACCAGGGGTAAGCATAACCAATTTTATGCGTACCGCCATCAACGAGATCAGGCAGTACAAAGGGCTTGATCAATTATCGGGCGCCGAATTCCTGAAAAAAATGGATGACGCCAAGAAACTCGTTGGCATCCAGTCGAAGCTTACCAACAGGTCGGTTAACGAGGGTTTTTCGGGTGGCGAAAAAAAGAAAAACGAAATTTTTCAGATGGCCCTACTGCAACCTGAGCTTGCTATTCTGGATGAAACCGATTCGGGTCTGGATATCGATGCCCTGAAAATTGTTGCCAAAGGTGTTAACTCATTGAGGTCCCCTGAGAATGCCATCGTGGTGATTACCCACTATCAGCGTCTGCTCGACTATATCGTTCCGGATTTTGTGCATGTATTATACGAAGGGAAAATCGTAAAATCGGGCGGTAAGGAGCTGGCCCTTGAACTGGAAGCAAAAGGTTATGACTGGTTGAAATCCGAAGTGTAAGATCATGAAAGTTACAACAAAAAAAGTATCGCTTAAAGATAAAATGATCCGGTTGTTTACCGAAAACCAGGCGCTGGTCTTTCAGCATGATACACCGGAAATAAGCGACCGGCGCCGGATTGCTTTTGAAGAGTTTAAGCTTGCAGGTTTCCCAGATACCAGGGTTGAAAACTGGCGAAACACCGACCTGACGAAGGTGCTTGAAGCCGATTACAATTACTATTTCCAGCCCACTTTCAGTGAAGGCACCGATTTGAAAAAAATCTTCAGGTGCGATATTCCGCATTTGCATACCGATATGATATCCCAGCTTAACGGGTGGTTTGTTTCAGAAAACGGTTCCATCAAGACCAATCCGGATGGCGTTATCATCGGCAGTTTGTCAGCAGCCTCTGAACGATTTCCTGAACTGATTAACCGGCATCTTGGAAAATATGCCGACAACAAAAAAAGCGGCTTCGTGGCATTAAACAACGCCTTTGCCACTGATGGTGTATTTATTTATGTCCCGGACAACGTACAGGTTAAAGTGCCACTCCAGATGGTGAACATAATCAACCACGACAAGGATATCTTTATTCAAAACCACAACCTGGTTATTGTCGGAAAGAACAGTGAGTTAAGGCTGGTACAATGCGACGACTCCGTTAATCAGCAAAGAAGCCTGATCAACACGGTGACCGAAATTTTCATCGACGAAAATGCATCGCTCGATCATTACAAACTTCAGAACAAAAATGATGCTTCTACGCTGATCAACAACATGTTTTTCCACCTCGAAAGGGATGCAAAATTATCAACCAATGCCATTACCTTAAACGGGGGATTGATCCGGAACGAAAACTATGTACGGCTGAATGGCGAAAATTGTGAAGCCAACATTATGGGTGTATATCTTGTGGACAAGAAACAGCATGTGGACAACCAGGTGTTTGTTGACCATGCCTTTCCGAATTGTTACAGTAACGAAATGTTCAAAGGCATTGTGGACGACAGCGCCCGTGCGGTTTTTAACGGCCATATCCTGGTGAGGAAAGATGCACAAAAAACCAATGCCTTTCAAAGGAATAAAAATATCCTGCTTACCGATAAGGCCACCGTTAATTCCAAGCCTTTCCTTGAAATTTATGCCGATGATGTAAAGTGTAGTCATGGCGCCACCGTTGGCCAGTTAGACCAAACGGCCATGTTTTACCTGCGCTCACGCGGAATAGGCATCGAAAACGCACGTATGCTGCTATTGTATGCCTTTGCTGCCGAAATCATCAACCACATTAAAATCGAACAACTCAAAACACGTATCGACGACATGATCAAGAAACGGCTGCGTGGCGAATTATCCATCTGTGAGCAGTGCGTTCTGCATTGCAGCACCATGGAAAAACCGGTGGAATTTGAGATCGATATGGATAAAATTTAGGTAGGGAGGAATGTGGGTTTAAATATTAAATGCCACATGTCGGATATCGAATGAAACCGATTTCAACATTCTACATTGGCAGCTTAATAATGGAGAATTGTCAGGCCTTGATCATTAATCTTGTTTTTCAACTTCATGTTCAATACCTTTGGGTGCCTTTTAAAGCACATAAAAAACTAACTTGTAAATGGTTGAAAGAATACATCTATTAATTATTTTACTTATTCTCATCTGTCCTTTTTCAAAAAGCCAGACAAGAAGCCATGGTATCGATGACTTCAAACAAATCCAACAGGCATTTTACCTGAATTATACCGGCTCAGGGGAAGACACTTCGGAAGGGGGAAATTTCAGGCAATTCAAAAGATGGGAATTGTTCTGGGGTCCCAGGCTGATGCCATATAACAGTTTTGATACGGCATTCAAACGGCACAACGCTTTTGTTGAAAAATTCGACAGGATCGATTATTTTAATCAGAAGGTAAAATCAAACTGGGAGGAACTGGGGCCGGCTGTCAACGGCCAGGGAGGTGTTGGGCGGATCGATGCCATTGCGTTTCACCCGACCGATACCAATGTCATGTATGTGGGCTGTCCCTCGGGAGGGGTATGGGCCAGCTACAACCGCGGTCAAAACTGGCAAAACCTCAACACGGACCAACAACTGCCGGCAATAGGCATTTCTACCATCGCTGTTGACCCGGTTCATCCCAACAATATTTTTCTTGGTACGGGTGATGTGGATAGCGAATGGGTTTTTTCAAGCGGCATTTACCGATCAATTAACGGCGGTCAAAGTTGGGAAGAGGCCGGACTGAACAACCTGACCACTCCTTTTACGATTGGGAAGGTTTTATTACACCCCACAAATGAGGATGTGGCTTTTGCTGCTACTTCCATGGGTATTTACAAATCGACGAACCGCAACAGCCCAACCCCCGACTGGGTTAAAGTTTATCCGGCCGGAACAAGCAATTATGAATACATCAGAAATGTGGCTTTCCACCCTGACAATTCCGGGACCCTGTATGCAACCGGTATTGACGTTATTTCATCAAACCAGAATGGGGAAATCAATACATGGTGGCGGATTGCTACGGCAAAAAACGGTTTGGATTTTGAAAACACCCCCTGGCCCAACGCTTTTAACGGCGAAGAACATGTAACTAATTTAAATATGGCCATAGCGCCCCAGGGGGATTACATGTACGTTAATTGTGTAAGCAGGGACCATCCGCCACCCTATAGCTGGCAATCGCTGACGCATTACCATGTTTTTAAATATGATATTGCAAATGACCTATGGGAGGCCATCATAACAAACGGATTAACAGGCTCCGGAAGCGGGATTACCCAGGGCAGAACAGAAATGGCAGTATCGCCGTTGGATTCAAGGCTGGTTTTTTGTGGTGGCGTGCGGCTTAAAGTTTTCGATCCCGACACACCGGATAAGCCCTGGGAAAAGGTTGATTATAATTCACACGTTGATTTTCACGAACTCCTGTTTTCACCCTGGGAACCAAATGTGCTTTATGCCGGTACGGATGGCGGGTTATACAAAAAGAACCTGACAGTAGGGCCGCATTTTATTCGAAAAGATTCGGGTGATGATGGACTGTTTTACAAAAAGGGGTCTACCCATATCATTAACGGTTATCCAACCATTGAACTGAACAACGGACTGGGTATTTCCACAATTTACAATTTTGGTTCATCCAGGCTGGACCCGTATCAGATATTGACAGGTTGCCAGGATTGCGGGATTAATTATCTGAAAAATGATATCTGGCGCTCACCGGAAAGGAGTTCCGACGGATTTCAGTGCCTGATGGATGATGTTGATATAGACCTGATGTATGCCACAATTTATCATCCGACAAATGGTTCAATTTTCAGGTCATCCAATAATTGTCTTGACCCGATGTGGCCCAATATCGTGATGTCAGGACAATCGCCGGTGGGTGAAACATCGTGGTTTGGCGCATCGCTGGTAGCCGATCCGTCCAACTCAAAAACCCTGTTCCAGGCCAGGATAAACCTGTGGAAGGTGGATGATGCCTCAACTGCAGCCTTATCTGATTGGTATAGGATTACTGATGTGGATTTACTTACATCTTCCTTATGGGGGATTGGCAACTGTGTGGTTTACGCACTGGAGATCGCACCCAATGATCCTGATTACATCTACTTTACCGGCGTTAAGATCGATAGCTGGGCCACCGACTTTGATGCAACCAGGGTGTTTAAAACCACCGTAGGCGGTGGCACGAATGCTGGCGACTGGACAGATATTACACCTCCCACACCGGGAAATTCCCTTGGGACCTATTTTATTACCGATATCGCCGTCAGCAGTTGGGATCCTGATAAGATATGGATCACTTACAGTGGTTACCTTGGAGATTATAAGGTTAAGCATTACGATGGTTTCACCTGGACGGATTTTAATGAAGGATTGCCAAATATTCCGGCAAACTGCATAATCTATAGTAATGGCAGCAATGATGCCCTTTTTGTTGGAACGGATGTAGGCGTTTATTACAGGGAAGCAACCATGATGCAATGGGAACCGTTTATGACAAATCTTCCCAATGTTAAAGTAAGCTGGCTTGAACTGAACTACAACAATCACAAACTCAGGGCCGGAACCTTTGGCAGGGGCTTATGGGAAACCGGTATTCCTTCGTGCGATAAAAAAACCGAACCACTGTTTGTTTCATCAAACTTAACGGATCAACTGCATATAACGGATACAGCCGAAATACGCTCTCTGAAAGAATACAATGAAAGCATCAGACGGATACCCATAAAAGTATGGCCCAATCCGGTGCATGAAGGGGAGATTAGGTTTGGGCTGGAGAATGCCGATCACCTTTCGCCCCCCTCGATCCCCCCAAATGGGGGGAAGGGTTCCACATTAGAAATATATGATTTGTTAGGGGAGAAGGTTTATGAAGCTCAGATTTACCGGCAGCAGGGTGAGACCCGGGTTTTAACAAGTAGCTGGTTGCCGGGGATGTACGTGGCCATCATTTATCGCAACGGCGGTGCAGTAGGGAGGTGCAGGTTTATAGTGGAGTAGGAAGAGCGGTTTGAGTTTAGGGTTTTGAGTTTTGAGTTGGGAGGCATCCGTTCGGCAGAGATTGGAGTGGAGAACAACAAGGAGCCACTGAAAAAGTAAATATGGTAAATGTTTATAACTGCATTAAAAATGGCACGAGATTATCATCACCTGAGAGATCCAGTTTTTTTCGTAAGCGGTATCGTGTTGATTTTACACCTTCTTCGGATTTAAAAGAGATGGCAGCAATTTCTTTGGTGGAGAGGTTGAGTTTGAGCAGGGCAGCGATTTTTATTTCAGATGCGGTAAGTTCGGGGCATTTTTTGAGCAGGTTTTCGTAAAATTCACTGTGGATGTTTTTGAAAATTTTATCAAACTCTTCCCAGGAATTACTGCGGGTTTGATTTTCAAGTGTTCTTACAATATCATTGATGTGGGAGGAAGCGCCCGGCTGGTTTTTATAAATATGGTTTAACGATTCCAGCTTATTGATAATAATACCAATTGTTTCGTTAACCCGGAGCATCTCCAACGCTTTTGAAGCAAGTTCCCTGTTTTTGGATTCTACCTGCCCATGAAGCAGTTGCTTTTCGTTTTCACTAATTTTATCCTCCTGCTGGCGAATAATTTTATCCTGCTCGAACAATTTAAGCTGTCTGCCATGATCTCTGGATTTCAACCGGAAAAGGACAGCGATAAGAATTAATATTGAAATCAGTGCTCCGATTGAAATGCTGAGAAGAAGGATATTTTTTTTCTGAATATTATTATTACTTTCGAGCAGTTCAATCTGGTTGTTTTTCCGTTGGACCTGGAACCTGGTCTCGAGCTCTTTCATAACCTCTTCTTTGTTGGCCTGTGCAAGGCTGTCGCTAAGGGCTTTATGGAGTCTGCCCAGTTCAAATGCATCCTGATATTGTTTGTTATGCGCTGCCATTTTGGCCATGGCTTCATAACATTGGCTTACAAGCGCAGGATTGTGAAATTCTTTAGCGGCTTTGAGCGCATCACCAGCTATTGCTCCGGCTTGTTTGACATTACCGGCATAATTCATTGCTGATGCAAGTTTAAGTTTTGTAATACACAACCCGGTTTTTTCTTCCAGATCGATATAGTGTTGAATGGCGCTGTTTAAATTTGGGATTGCTTCTTCATATTGTTGCGTTTTAATAAGCAACCCTCCAATGGCCACTTCAGAATTGGCAATACGGCGAACATCGTTGCGAAACACTCTGATGGCAAGACCCTTTTTATAGTAAATCATTGCCGAATCAAAATTTTCCATCAACTCATAAGCAGTGCCTATATTAGTTAAAATATTTGCCTTACCCCCCAGATCGTCTATTTGGTTTTTGATAACAAGCGACTCCCTAAGGTAAGGAAGTGCCTCATCCGGTTCGTTTAGACGAATATGGGTTCCCGCCAAACCATTAAGCCCGGCTGACCTGAGTAGATCATTTCCTGTGATTGATGATAGCCGGATTAATTCCTGGTTGTCTTTAATAGCATCAATATAATTACCGGTTAAATTGTTGATTGAAGCAGAGGCAAAGTAATATAGCGACAGGCCATCATTATCTTTCATGTTTTCAAGTAGCTTCTTTGCTTTATTCAGGTATGTTTTGGCAATGCTATACTCATCTTTGTAATAATAAACCCTGCCCTGCCAAAGGTAGCTGAAAGCAATACCTTTGTCGTAGCCCACTTGATTGGAAATTATTAAGGCCTCCTGGAGGTAGTAAAGAGATTTTTGATTTTCAAGGCTGCAATAATGCTTTCCCAGTTTGATCAACAGATTAACTTTGGCGGTATCATTGGCCATGAGATCCAAATCTTTCTCATAATCCATTATAGTTTGCCCTGATACCAAACTACCAGGTTGAAAAACAAGGATAAAAATCAGGCAAAGAAGTGCTGCTAACAATCCGGTTTTAACCATGTCAAATTTATTCGTGCCAAAATTACTGATACAAATCAGGAATGTAAAAGTAGTAAAAAATATAAAGAATAAATTCAGCAAAGGAATGCCTGTGGCAAAAGGACAGGGCTATTCATAAAATCTTAATACAAACCTTTGGAAATTTGTTGTGCACCCGAATGAATTGTCAGATGATTCGAAAGCTGCTAAATCAGTCAGGTTAAATATCAGTCAAGCAATTTCGCTAATTTTTCAAGCAGATCGTCGCCCTTCAAATCATGTGCTACGATAATACCGTTGGGATCAAGCAGAAAATTTGCCGGGATCGAGCGCACCCCATATTGATCAGAAACCACATTGCTCCAACCTTGCAGGTCTGATACCTGCGTCCAATCCAGTTCGTCGTCCTTAATTGCTTTTAACCATTTATCCTTATCACGGTCCAGCGATACCCCGAGAACTGCAAAACCAAAGTTTTTGTATTTCTCATATGCTTTTACCACATTCGGGTTTTCGGCACGGCATGGTTTACACCATGAGGCCCAGAAATCGACCAGAAGGTATGATCCCCTGAAATCAGCCAGGGATACCGGATTTCCAAGGGTATCATTTTGTGTAAATAATGGAGCCGCCTCACCAATAGCCACACTTCGGAGCGTTTCGATACGTTCTCCTAATTTTGTGGTGTACTCTGATTCCTGAATAGATGGGCCCAAAACAGCATTTACTGCTTCGAGGTCTTCCAGGGTAAACAGGTAGCTATACCTTAGCATGGTATACGGCGCTACGACTGATGTATTGTTTTCCCCGGCATAATCAAGAATAAAAGCGGCTTCCTGTTGATCGATATCTTCGAAACGGGCGTCAAGTTCTGCCATCGTATGCTCATTACCCTCTGCCTCGGCAGCCTTGTATGATTCATAGAGAGAGGTACGCAGATTATTAAACTCATCAATCTGCAGGGTAAATTGATTGTATATATCCTGTGTGGGCGAACCTGATATAACCGGCTCAGTGGAAGTTCCAGAAATGTTGATATCGGCAGGCTCAACAAAAAAGTTAAACCGTTCGCCTTCTCCCGAAAAACTTACATAAACAATTACGGGAAGGGCGGTTTTGCCGGTGATCGAAAACCGGCTATCAACAACCTCCACCGAATCGAATTTTACAAGGTCTCCATCGCCAACTTTTGAAAAGTAAACCATACCATCAGGGACATCCTGAAGAGATGCGGTGATTGTATATTCGGATTTTGGCCCCGAGCAGGATAGCGTTAAGCCCAGTGTGAATAGTAAAAACAGATTTTTTCTCATGTTATTTCTCAGTTTATAGAATAGTAAAAATGTATTGAATTGTAAATTCTTGTTCTCGCGTAAAAATAGTTTATTCCCGCCTGCCAAAAAGAAACTGCACCAAAATGACCAGAACAAACGCTGCGCCGGAGCTTAACAGAATCCTGATCAGTGTCTGATCCGCATTTTCAAAACCAAAAGTCTCCAGGAAAAACAGAACGGTATGGAGCAGGACTATGCTGATAAACGCATAGGAGAAAAACCACCTGACACCCAGATCCCTGATGGTTGGCCTGGTCCCTGGTTCATATTCACGCCGGGATTTCAAAAACCGAATTATTCCGGGCCTGCAAAAGGCTACAAAAACCGAGGCAGCAGCATTCATGCCAAGGCTGTTGCAGAAGAAATCAACACCAAGTCCCATTAAAAATGAGGATAACAAGAGCGCCCATCCTGCTGTTTCAAAAGGCAGAAGCAAGATAAAATAGACATAAAATGCCGGATTTATGTTTACGCCAAGGTTAATGTTGTTCAGAACCAAAACCTGGGTGAGTAGCACAAAAACAAATCGTATTAAATTTCTTACAAACATTGCTCTTTTTACTGTTTAAAAGATTTCTTCAGCTTCATCCAACAGGTTCAACTCTTTTTGCATCAGGTTTCGGACTACATATACCCAGCGTAAATTGTTATAATCGCATGAAAATACCACATCCACCTGGTAAAAACTCTGCCCGCTTTCCAGCTCATAATCCGATACCGTCCCAATTAACTGCCCTTCAGGAAACATATATGAATATCCGCTGGTAAAAACCGAGTCGTTAATTTGGATTTGCACGTGTGTGGGGATATCTACCAGCTTACCCAATCTGTAGTTTTCGCCATTCCATATCAATGTTCCAACCTGGCCGGAAGACTTTAGCTTTGCACTTATCCTTGTATGTGAATTCAGTACCGACATTACAGATGCATAATTATCCGAAACTTCAATAACCTGCCCAACTATACCATCGGGGGCCAGCACAGCCATGTGTTTTTCAATACCATGGTTTTTACCTTTATTCAGCTTAATAAAATTATTGATCCTGTTGGTCGTATTACTGATAACTTTAGCTGTTAGATAGGTGTATTGTTGATTGTATAATGTGTCATCCCGGAAGAAGGTTGCGGTGTCTGTTTTGAGAAAGGATTGGGGGAGCATTTTCCTGAAATTTACATTTTCTTCCGCCAATATCTGATTGGCTTTTTTCAGATGGAAATATTCAATTATACCATCAGAAGTTTTCAGAATAGCGCCCGTAACATCATTGGTTGAGTTGATTATAATGGTGCGCTGATAGTAGTTGTTTTTGACGATAAGCAATACTGCAACCACTTCAAGGGACAAGAAAAGAAAGAAAAAATAGTACTTCCAGAGAAATGTGATCAGATTTTTCATGAAATATCCTTCGGAACAAGTATCCGATGATTCAATATTTAAATTACAACTATTTGATCAGGAATGTGAATTTGTCAAAGTTTTTCAGAGCAATCCCGGTCCCCCTGGCAACGGCCCTCAATGGATCTTCTGCCACATGGATCGGGAGTTTGGTTTTAAGGTGCAGTCTTTTGTCCAAACCTCTCAGCATCGAGCCACCCCCGGCAAGGTAAATCCCTGTCCTGAAAATATCTGCTGACAATTCAGGAGGTGTCATTTCGAGCGCCTGCAATACGGCTGTTTCGATTTTCGAGATAGATTTATCAAGACAATGGGCAATTTCGGTATAGTTAACAATAATTTCCTTGGGTATCCCGGTGAGCATATCCCTGCCATGAACAGCATAATCATCGGGAGGGTTATCAATCTCCGGGAGTGCAGCACCCACTTCTATTTTAATGCGTTCAGATGTACGTTCGCCAATATTAATGTTGTGTTGCTTGCGCATATATTCTTCAATATCGGCGTTAAAGTCGTCACCGGCAATTCGAATGGATTTGTTGTTAACAATACCTCCGAGAGCGATAACCGCGATTTCACTTGTTCCTCCGCCAATATCGATGATCATGTTTCCGGTAGGTTCCAGCACGTCGATACCAATTCCAATGGCAGCGGCCATAGGTTCGTGGATAAGTTTGACCTCCCTTGCACCGGCCTGTTCGGCTGAATCCTTAACTGCCCGCTCTTCCACCGCTGTAATTCCGGATGGAATACAAATCACCATCTTTAAAGCTGGCGGGAAAAGGCCCTGCCTGAGGCCAATCATCTTAATCAGTTCCCGGATCATATGTTCAGCGGCCTGAAAATCGGCAATAACACCATCACGCAGGGGCCGGATTGTCTTGATATTTTCGTGCGTTTTACCATGCATCATTTGTGCACGTTTACCAATGGCAATAATTTTTCCGGTGCTACGCTCAATGGCAACGATGGAAGGCTCATCAACCACCACCTTGTCGTTATAGATAATGATGGTGTTTGCAGTACCAAGATCGATTGCTATTTCCTTTGTAAAAAATGAAAACAATCCCATATTTATGAATGATAAATTATTTTTAAGTCGAAAGTATTGTGTTAACGTAAGCCCGTGTGATTAATTTCACATGTAAAGCGATAAATATTTTAATGTTTAAAATGTCTGAATCCTGTGAATACCATTGCCATTCCGTTATTATTACAATAGTCAATTGAATCCTTATCCCTTACTGAACCTCCGGGTTGAACGACAGCAGTAATTCCTGCATTGTGCGAAATTTCAACGGAATCGGCAAATGGGAAAAATGCATCGGATGCCATGACGGCCCCCTTCAGGTTGAACCCAAACGATTTTGCTTTTTCGATGGCCTGCTTCAACGCATCCACCCTGGATGTCTGGCCAACTCCACTTGCAACCAACTGCTTGTCTTTTGCCAGGACAATGGTGTTGGATTTTGTATGTTTTACAATGATATTGGCAAAGAGCAAATCAGATATTTCTTGTGGTGATGGTTTAGCAGCGGTAACGACTGTAAGATTTCCTTCGTTTTCAACAACCAAATCCTTATCCTGGGCAATAACCCCACAAAGTGCCGACCTGAATTGTTGGGCAGGTAGTGTGAATGGTTTTCGCTTTAATATAATCCTGTTTTTCTTTGATTTTAACAACTCCAGGGCGGATTCGTCATACCCGGGAGCCAGAATAATTTCAAAAAACAGGTTGTTTATTTCTGCTGCTGTTTCTTCATCAATGCTGGCATTCGTTACCAAAACGCCGCCAAATGCAGATACCGGGTCACCGGCGAGTGCACATTTCCATGCTTCCGGTAACGAACTTCTTGAGGCCAGGCCACAGGCATTGTTATGCTTGATAATGGCAAAAGTTGTGTCGGTAAAGTCATCGATCAGGTTTACTGCCGCATCCAGATCATTTAGGTTGTTATACGAAATGGCTTTCCCGTTCAACTGCTCAAATAGAGCATCGGGGTTTCCAAAATAAACGCCTTTTTGATGCGGGTTTTCACCATATCTTAATTCTTTCCCTGTTAAAATACTTTGCTTGAACGACTGGATTTTAAAGTCTTTATTAAAGTGATTAAAAATCAAGGCATCATAATGTGAGGAAACATTAAAGGCCATGGCCGCAAATTCTTTTCGATCCTGTAAAGAAGTGAAAAATTCATTATGTTCAAGCAGGGAGATGGCTTTTTCATACAGGTCGCTGGATGGAATCACAAGTACATCTTTATAGTTTTTTGCAGCGGCCCTGATCAGGCTGATGCCGCCGATATCGATCTTTTCGATAATTTCCTGTTCGTCGTCGGTTGATAAAACCGTTTTTTCGAACGGGTACAAGTCAACCACAACCATATCTATTTCAGGGATCTCATAAGATTTCAGATCTTCTTTATCCATTGTATTATCCCTGCGACCCAGTATACCTCCAAATATTTTTGGGTGCAATGTTTTAACCCGGCCACCAAGGATAGATGGGTAGGATGTAAACTCCTCCACCGCTAATGCAGGTATGCCAAGGTTATTGACATAGTCTAGTGTTCCACCGGTTGATATTATCCGGATACCGTGCTTGTAAAGAATATTAACAAATTTATCAAGACCTGTTTTGTCGAATACCGAAATCAGTGCAGTTTTTATTTCTCTTGGGCCATCCATTTATTTAATATTGTATCTGTTTTATCTTAAAACAATTAGCTGTCAGGGATGCAAAAGTAGATAAAAATGTTCAGAGATATTTCTTTTATGGTAAAAGCTGAAAAATATTTTCAAATTCATCACCAGGTAAAAAAATGAATTGGTATGATGGGTAATTTTGATTTGAATATGTTACTTTTACAGAAAAATATATAGATCATGCTTCTGATCCTAAAACTCATCCGCGAAAGCTATTTATTTGCCTTTCAGGCCATCATTGTTAACAAGGTAAGGACACTATTGTCTTTGTCGGGTATTACGATTGGGATATTCTCAGTAATATCGGTTTTAACGGTGTTCGATTCATTGGAAAACAGTATCCGGGACAGCTTGAGTGATTTAGGGAATAATGTGATTTTTATTCAAAAATGGCCATGGGCTATGGGAGGTGACTATCCCTGGTGGAAGTATATGAACCGGCCGCAGCCTACCATAGCCGAAATGGATGAAATCCAGCGTCGCAGTACAGCGGCAGAATCTGTTGCCTTTATGTTTCAAGCCAATCGAACGGTAAAACACCTGAATAACAGCTATAATAATGTGGAGATTTTATGCGTCTCTCACGATTATGATAAGGTTTTATCGATTGATATTAGTGATGGCAGATATTTTACCAGGGTAGAGTCGCTTGCAGGACGAAATGTTGCGATAATCGGCGCTAAAATTGCCGAAAGCCTGTTTCCTGACTCCGACCCTATTGGTCAGAATATCAAAGTTTTTGGCGGGAAAGTTTCTGTAATAGGTATTCTGAAGCGACAAGGTGAAGGTTCGTTTGGTAACTCAAGCGATGAACAAATTATCATCCCCGTTAACTTTGCCCGGAATTATATCGATACCAGGAATACGGGGACTACAATAATGGTTAAAGCCAAGCCCAATGTTAGTAATGCCCAGTTAAAGGATCAGCTTACGGGAATCATGCGATCATTAAGGAAAATCAGACCCGGGGATGAAAACGATTTTGCGATAAATGAGGTGAGTGTTATCAACGATGGCTTACAATCTTTTTTCAGTGGCCTTGCGGCAATTGGCTGGATCATTGGCGCATTCTCCCTGCTGGTGGGAGGCTTTGGCATTGCAAACATTATGTTTGTGTCAGTTAGGGAGCGCACAAACATCATTGGAATACAAAAAGCCATTGGGGCTAAAAATTATTTCATTTTACTTGAATTTTTATTTGAAGCTGTATTCTTGTCGCTAATCGGCGGGATTGTTGGCCTCTTGCTCATATTTATTGGCACACTTGCTTTCCAGAGCCAAATGTCGTTTGATCTGACTTTAACCCAACACAACATTATTATTGGTATTGGAATCTCGTCACTAATTGGATTGATCTCCGGTTTTGTGCCGGCATGGGTAGCGTCACGGCTCGACCCTGTAGAGGCCATCAGGTTTGGCGTATAGAAGCCGTAACGGGTGTACGGCAAATCTCATAGAATAAGTGCAGACTTGTTAAATTTGATTTAAAGTATTTTAGTGCAACAACGGTAAACGCTTCTAACCAGAGTAGTAATATTCTAAATCAGAACGTTAATCAACAAAAAAAAAGATTACTGTTTTCTGCTAAAATTAATATCCTTATCTTTACAAAAAAAATTATACATGGAAAAGCGCTGGGTAATTAAACCTAAGGGTGATACAGAAATAGTACTTGAGTTATCCCGTGCTTTGAATATCAGTACTTTGTTAGCCAGCTTGCTGGTGCAACGAGGGGTCAGCAATTATCGGGAAGCAAGGTCGTTTTTTCGCCCGAAGTTAACGCAACTTCATGACCCTTTCCTGATGAAGGACATGGAAAGGGCTGTGATCAGGATAGAGATGGCTATTCGTAATCGCGAGAAAATTCTGGTTTACGGCGATTATGATGTTGACGGGACAACGGCAGTTGCATTGGTTTACACGTTTTTAAAGTCGATTTACAAAGAAATCGGTTTTTATATACCCGACAGGTATATCGAAGGATATGGTATTTCAAAGGCCGGAATTGACTTTGCTCATGAGAGCGGATTTACGTTGGTTATTGCGCTTGACTGCGGTATTAAGGCAGTTGAAAACATTGATTATGCCAATGAATTTGGTATTGACTTTATCATAACTGATCATCACCGTCCCGGGGAGTTTCTTCCCAACGCCTATGCCATATTGGATCCCAAGAGAAATGATTGCAGCTACCCATACAAGGAGTTGTCAGGATGTGGACTGGGGTTTAAGCTTGTTCAGGCATTTTCGAAAAAGAATGGGATGCCTTTCAAGAGGCTTGAGAAGTTTCTGGATCTGGTTGTTGTTAGTATTGCTTCTGATATTGTTCCAATTACCGGCGAAAACCGCATTCTGGCATATTTTGGGCTAAAACTTATTAATTCAAAACCCAGACCCGGATTTACTGCCATTCTTCACTACAGTAATATTAGGAAAAAACCGGATTTTCAGTATATAGAAGAAGAGTTTGTTTTTAACAGGAAGTTAACCATCAGCGATTTGGTGTTTTTAATTGGGCCCAGAATTAATGCAGCCGGCAGGATGGAAAGCGGGAGGAACTCAGTGGAACTCCTGATAAGTAAAAATATAGAAACGGCTATTGAAAAAGCCGTACAGATCAATCAGTTCAATACCGAGCGCCGAAGCCTCGACATGCAAATAACCCAGCAAGCCCTTGAATTAATACGTCAGGATGTTGACCATCCTAATAAAAAAGCCACTATAGTATATGACCCCACATGGCACAAAGGTGTTCTTGGAATTGTTGCATCACGAATGACAGAAACATATTACCGGCCAACTATTATTTTCACCAAATCCAATGGTTTAATCACCGGCTCTGCCCGTTCAGTGAAGGATTTTGATATTTACAATGCCATCGATCAATGTTTTGATCTTCTTGAGCACTTCGGGGGACATAAATACGCGGCTGGGCTATCGGTGAAGCCCGAAAAATTAGATGCATTTATGGAGAAGTTTGAACAAATAGTTTCTGAAACCATCGATGAAAAGATGCTCGTACCTGAAATTGAGATTGATGCGAAAATCAAACTGAATAATATCAGCACCAAATTTTTTAGAATCCTGAAACAATTTGCGCCATTTGGGCCCGAGAACATGGCGCCTATTTTTATGACAGAAGGGATTGTGGATACAGGATATGGTTGTATTGTAGGGAAAAACCACATTAAACTGAGCGTGATTCATCCCGACATTTCAGGGTTTCCTGTCTCAGGAATTGCTTTTCAACAGGGCGAAAAATTACCTTTGCTTCAAAATGGCAGCCCTTTTTCGATTTGTTATCATGTAGAGGAAAATGAGTGGAATGGGCATGTTTCGTTGCAACTGAATATTAAAGATATGAGACCCGACGAAGATTTTGAATACGGGGATTATGATTCCTTATATTAAATGGAAGTGGTAGATTAGCGCCCTGCCTATCAGTACAATTCCAAAAAAAGCCAGTATTATACCAACAATCTTATTAACTTTTTTAACATTTTCCGGACGCAGAAACCTTTTAATCTTTTTAGCTATATAAACTTTTATTATATCTGTTGCAAATATTGTGAAAAGCGCTCCTGAAAAGAAATAAATCGACAACCTGTTTTCGTCGCCATAACTGGAGGTGATACCTACCGTAATGCCCATCCAAAACAACCAGACAAATGGATTTGCAATATTTAGAAAATAACCTTTAAGCATAAATGTGATCCAACGGGGCTTTTTCTCGTCAATCCCATTTCCATCGCTGTCGAGTTGGAATTTTCTGGAAAAAGTAACTATTCCATAAACGATTAAAATAATACCGCTAATTATTCCAAAAAACAGACGATTATAGTCATTGGATAAAATTTGAATTGCACCGATAAAACAAAGAAAAACAAGTGTCAAATCACTGAAAAAAACACCCAGGGCCAACAGGCACCCCGATGCAAATCCCCTGTGAATACTGGTTTGGATAAGTGCAAACAATGCGGGTCCAAAAAGTACCGATAGTGTTAATCCAAGTATTGCCCCTTCAATGAAAGGATTCATAATTACCCCTTTTCCATTAGTTTAAATGGGATATCCCATTACCCATCAGCAAATAAAACCAGATATCCAATATTAATGAGGTGTGCAAAAATAGTAAAAAAGGTCATTAAGAGAGTATCAGATCCGGGTTCACAGAAAACAATTTTAAAATTTATTTATCGTGCGAACTCATTTAACCAGGTTAAGAAGAAAATTCCCTGATATAAACTTCCCATTCTTCAAGCTGTTTCGGTTTATTAATTACCCGTGGGAATTTATTTTGAGCCCCCTCTTTGCCATGATCCCGCATCCACTGGTAAAATATTTTTGATGGCAATACCTCCACTATTAAATCTTTGATGGCTGCGATGCGTTCAACCCGGTAATCATCGTTCAGCAGTTTGAGGTTGTTGTCGATCATCTCGCGGGCGGTATTGGCATCCAAAACATCATCGGTTCCAAGAAACCATTTATGGGCAAACATGCTACCATGTTTGATTCCGGCAACTGTAAACTCCCTTACTTCAATGTTCAGGTCATTGCTCATCATCTCTACGGCACGGTTCATATTTTCCTGTGAAAGGTGCTCTCCGCACAAACTCAAAAAATGTTTGGTCCGGCCTGTTATCCGGATTTCGTTTAATTTCAATGATGTAAATTTAATGGTGTCACCAATCAGATACCTCCAGGCACCTGCATTGGAACTGATTAGCAACGCATATTCCTTTTCTTCTTCAACCTGGCCAAGTGTTAATGTTTCGGGATTTTTCGATAAATTCCCATCCTCATCAAAATTGGATTCGTTGAATGGAACAAATTCGAAAAACAGTCCTGTATCCAACGACATTTGCATCGAATCGATATTTGGCCTTTTCTGGTACGCAATAAAACCCTCGGATGCCAGGTAGGTTTCCATATAGGCCAATGGCCTGGCAAGCAGTTTTTCGAATCCTTTGATGTATGGGCTAAAAGAAACCCCACCATGCACGTAAATCGACAGATTTGGCCAAATGTCATGGATGGTTTCAACATTATAATGCTTGATGATTTTTTCGAGAAGAATTTGCAACCAGGCAGGAACACCTACTATAACCCCAATATCCCAGTCTTTGGCCTTTCTAACAATCTCTTCCAATTTTGTTGACCAGTCGCGTTCTTTTGAAATTCGCTTTCCTGGTTTATAAAAAAACTGAAACCAGAAAGGAATATTATTGGTGGTAATCCCTGATAGGTCACCGGCATAGTAAGTACCATTGTATAGCAGGTGTGTACTTCCCCCCATCATCAGGATACCTTTTCCCTTCTCGAAAAACTCAGGAGGGAAATTATACCTGGCAAGGGAAAGCAGTTGCCGGACACTTGTTTTCTTTATTGATTTAAGCACATCTGTGGTTACGGGGATATATTTGCTCGATGCCTCCGAGGTCCCCGAACTCAGCGCGAAATATTTTACCCTGCCGGGCCAGGTTACGTAAGGCTCACCATTAAGCGTACGATACCACCATTTTTTAAATATGGCATTATAGTCGTGAGCGGGCACGGTTTTCTGAAATTCCTCAACAATATTTTTAGATCGGAGAATTTCTGAAAAGCCGTATGCTTCACCAAAATGAGTGAATTGCGCCCTTCTCAGCAGTTTTTTCAATACGGCCTGCTGCGCTTTGCAACCATCAAAACCCTTTAAGTTTTCTTTATCGCTCATGCTCCTGAGTTCGATGGCCCGTTTTATAATTGATCCAATGATCGGCAAATTATTTGGTGTTTTATATGATCTATTATTGTTTAATTTCGCAGCAAATTTATGAAAAATTAATATTTCGGTTCAAATAATTTAAATTGTTGATAAACAATTAATTATTCCATATGAATACAAACATTAATAACTCCTGATAATGAAAGCGTTCAGGTTATTTTATCGTTTTTTTGGTGCTTTAATTGGATTCGTTGTGTTTTTTCTAATCCTGGCTGTTTTTTATGCCACTCTTACCGACTACGGACCTCAAGGAAGCGCCGTTTTAAAACCGGCAGGAAAATCCCAAAAAGAAGCGATTGATAAAAACACTTTGAACCTGGTTTCCTGGAATATAGGGTATGCCGGACTTGGGAAGGAAATGGATTTTTTTTATGAAGGCGGTGAGCAGGTGAGGCCATTACGGGAGGAGCATGTAAAATACTTTATGGGGATTATTAATTTTTTCGCGGCTCAAACCGATCTGGATTTTATCCTTTTGCAGGAAGTGGATCTTAAAGCCAGAAGGTCATATGGTGAAAACCAGGTTAACCGTTTACAAGGAAGTTTGCCTGGATACGAAAGTGTTTTTGCCCAAAATTATAATGTGAAGTTTATTCCCGTACCTATTAATAATCCTATGGGAGGCGTTGTTTCCGGGGTGCAGAATTTCTCCCGGTTTCGTGCCCTTACATCCGAAAGGATTAGTTTTCCAGGTAATTTCAGTTGGCCAAAAAAACTTTTTATGCTCGACCGGTGTTTTATTATTCAACGGTTTCTTGTTGCTGGCGGAAAAATCCTTGTTGTAATCAATACCCACAATTCTGCATTCGATGACGGAACCTTACGGGAAAAGCAATTCAAGATGTTAAAACAAACAGCACTTGAAGAATACCAGAAGGGAAATTATGTAATAATTGGCGGCGACTGGAACCAAAACCCTACCTCCTTCGACTTGTCAGCCATACAAAATGGTGATATGGCAACAGTGAATGAACTTGGGAATATTGCAGTTGATTTTATGCCTGAGGGCTGGCGATGGGCTTACGATCCTGCAATTCCTACCAACCGTGATGTGAGCACACCCTACAGCAGGGGGGTAACATTAACGTCCATACTGGATTATTTTCTCGTTTCACCCAATATTGAAATCGGGGAGGTTAAGGCCTTTGACCTGGGCTTTGAAAACGCTGATCACAACCCCGTAAGGATTACAGTAAAGTTGAGCGAATGAAAATAGCCCTATGGTTATTACCGGTGAAAACTAAAACTCATCGATATCTATCGTAGTATTTTGCTGCTGATCATATTTTTCGCAATCGGTTTCAACCGATAATGCTTTCATGGGTTTTGGAAAAGGATCTTTGTTGATACCGAGCGTGGTATCGGCATAAACTTTTTGCATGTACAGCGCCCAGATAGGCAATGCCATGTTGGCCCCCTGTCCGAGGGTAATCGTGCGGAAATGCGCACTCCGGTCCTCACATCCAACCCAGATCCCGGTGGTGAGTTGTGGGGTAATCCCCATAAACCACCCATCAGACTGATTTTGTGTTGTACCGGTTTTCCCGGCAATTTCATTTCTGAACCCGTATTTGTATTTCAAACGGATACCGGTCCCTGTTTCAACTACGCCATGCATCAAGCTAAGCATCAGGTAGGCGGTTTCTTCATTCATGGCTTCATTCGAAGAAGGCGTAAAATCTTCGATCATATTTCCAAATTTATCTTCGATCCGGGTGACGAAATATGGTGTAACATGAATCCCCCGATTTCCATAAGTGTTTAAAGCGCCAACCATTTCAAAAAGCGAAATGTCAGGCGTGCCGAGGGCAATGGCAGGAACCGCAGGAATATCGGCGGTAACGCCCATTTTTTTCGCCATTTGAATCACAGCTAATGGCGAAAACCGTTTCATCAGGTAAGCCGAAATCCAGTTTACCGAATGTGCAAGGGCCCATTTTAGCGTGACATATTCACCCTGTTTATCCCTGGTCGAATTTTTAGGGACCCAATACGTGCCATCAGGCATCTCGATACTTACCTGCACATTGGGCACCTTTGTACATGGCGAGAACTGGCCGGTGGCAGCGCCCTCCTGCATGGCCAGGGTATATAAGAATGGCTTAAACGTTGACCCAACCTGACGTTTTCCCTGCGTAATATGGTCGTATTTGAAATAGCGGTAATCGATACCGCCAACATAAGCACGAACCTGTCCCGTTGGCGGATCGATACTCATAAGTCCTGACTGAAGAAAAAACTTGAAATACCTGATCGAATCAATCGGGCTCATCACCGTATCAATATCACCTTCCCAGGAGAAAACGGTCATCTGGGTAGGTGTGTTAAAAACCATATCGATGGTATCTTCGGGCATTCCGGTCTTTATTAAACTTCTGTACCGGTCGCTACGGCGCATTGCCTGGTTCATAATTTTTTCAACCTGTGGCTTTATGGTATCAGCATTAAAAACATAAGGAGCATATTTATGTCCTTTCCAATGTCCAAAAAAGGCCGGCTGTAAATCCAGGGAAAGGTGCTCGGTTACGGCCTCTTCAGCATATTGTTGCATTTTTGAGTTGATGGTGGTGTATATCCTCAGGCCATCACGGTAAAGGTCGTAGGCTGAGCCATCAGGTTTGTAATGACTCTTGCACCAGTTCTTCATCTGACCACGTAAAAACTCTTTAAAATATGTTGCTGTTCCAATATTGTGATCTACTCGCTGAAACTGAAGGCCAAGCGGCAAATTTTTTAATGAATCAACCATTTCTGTATCCAGGGAACCATATTTTTTCATCTGCGAAAGCACAATATTTCTTCTATCCAGGGTGAGTTCGGGTCGCCGCAAAGGATTGTACAGTGATGGGTTTTTAACCATCCCTACCAACAATGCCGATTGCTCGGTATTTAAGTTTGCAGGGGTGGTGCTGAAGTAAACCCTGGAGGCCGATTTAATTCCGACGGCCAGGTTCAGGAAATCAAATTTGTTGAGATACATGGTTATGATTTCCTCCTTGCTGTATCTTTTTTCGAGTTTTGCAGCAATTACCCATTCCTTGAATTTACGAAACCCAAGCTCCAAAGCAGATTGATTGTATTCCCTCGGGAAAAGGTTTTTTGCCAACTGTTGGGTGATGGTGCTTCCTCCGCCCTTGTCCTGCCCTGATAATGCCCCATAAAGCACCCTTCCCAAGGCTTTTATGTCGATACCACTATGGTCGTAAAAACGAACATCCTCTGTGGAAATCAAGGCGTTGATCAGATGTGGGGAGATATCCGCAAATGTAATCTTACTGCGATTTTCAACATAATAAGTGCCCAATAACTCACCATCATGTGAAATAATTTCTGATGCCAGGAAAGATTGTGGGTTCTCCAATTCTTCAAAAGTTGGCATAAATCCGAACCATCCCATGGATATTCCGGCGAAGGTTAAAACAATCCCAAAGAAAATCAGCAAAACAACACCCCAAAATGCCAGGACATATCTTTTTATGATCCTTCTCTTTTTTATGTCCTCTTCGAAGGCTGTTACACCGGATTGGTTGTGAGATGGGTTAAAATCACTTTCCTCGGGATTATGGTCTGTTGACACGTTATCATCATGGTTTTCGGGGGAATCATGATGGATTTTACCATAACCGGATGCCTCAAAATGACTTTCGCCATTTGTTTGTTCCGGATTCAAATTATCTTTTCCCTTGCCGGTTTCTTCCATTGGATCGTATAAATTCGTTATGTTGATTACGTTGACAGGAAAACGTAGCCCGGTCGAAATTAATATGGCAAAACCAAACTATTTCATCTTTAAATAACCATCGTAGATTAAAGCGTTATTGTTTGCCTGTTTCATGCTCAACACGAATACCTACGTCTTTAATTCCTTTCAACAAGTCCTTTCGCATGCCCTGTTCTATACTAAATTTGTATGTTCCCTTTAAAGGGAACCGAAGAT
Source organism: Bacteroidota bacterium (assembly GCA_013203545.1). Lineage (GTDB taxonomy): Bacteria > Bacteroidota > Bacteroidia > Bacteroidales > 4484-276 > JABMQA01. The sequence continues at coordinate 7,855 of JABMQA010001257.1, read as the reverse complement.
TTTTCCTGACCAGTACCTGGTTATCTTTAATTGATCCAAAGCCTTTTCCCAGCCATTTTCCTGTATGGTCTGCAAGGATCAGTTCGATGGTATCCCTGGTTATGTTTCCGTTTGGTAATTCCGAGTTCAGGAAGAGATAAAAATTACTAAAACGGTAAGCAGCGGAATGCCGCAGGTTAATATAAAAATTGTACAAACCAATTGTATCGTCAACATTAACCTGAAAATAAGTTGCTGAATCCTTGTGCCACCCATCATCCGGGATAGAAAGGCTCTGATCGTAAAGCCTTTGTGTGTCGCAGCCACTGAGGATAAACAACAAAATGGCAAAAAAGGCCCATACGAACTTTTCAGGATTTTTCAAATCAAAGGTGTTTTTTTGATACCGGTTATTTATTAAATAGGATTAATCCGAGGGTTTTCCTCTGAGAACCAAAAACAAATAGGTGCTAAATATCACAGTGGTAATGGCCTGAAAATAAAGCGGGGTTGATACCAAGCTTCCCTGAATGATAAAAGCAGACAGCAAACCAAATTTAGCGAGGTAATAAATCCCTTTGCTGATGAGAATACTTGACAGTATGCTGATAAATGTATTTCCGGACTTTTTAAGGATGAAATAAAACAGCCAGACATTGAGCAAAAGCTCAGCGGTGATCAAAAACATTTTTACTGCATACGGATGCCCTGAAACGAGAAAGGAAAACAAAGGCATTGTAGCTGCAATAATAAAGGCGTTTTTCCTTGAGGTATGTGCCAGCGCAACGATCAACATTAAGCGCATAGGTTCGATAAAATATACCGGCAAAGCCAGCAAATGCGACAGGGTAGGCACAAAGTAAATAAATGCCAGCGCAAACAGGTCAATAAGAACGCTCTTGATGGTGAGCCCGCTGACGGTTAATGTTGTGGTATTTTTCATATATCAATTGTGTTAGCGTTATTCTAAGGCAAAACTAATAAATTTTCAACTTCCACAACCATTATCGTATTGATGGAATGGAATAAAGAATTGTTTAGCAAATAACAAATAACTTTTTTTACTCCGAACAGTATATTTACCTTTGCAGGCAAGATTTAAAAATCAATAAGAAACATTAATAAACTTCAAAAAACGAACAGGTTATGTCAGAAAAAATCACATCACAAATGGCCATTGAAATGGAGGACAAATACGGGGCGCACAATTATCATCCGTTACCGGTTGTGTTGTCGAAGGGCGAAGGCGCCTATGTATGGGATGTAGAGGGGAAACAATACTTTGATTTTCTTTCGGCATACTCAGCAGTGAACCAGGGGCACTGTCATCCAAGAATTGTCGAAGCTATGGTGGACCAGGCCCGCACATTAACACTTACTTCGAGGGCATTTTACAACGATTCATTGGGACCCTACGAAAAATATATTACCGAATATTTTGGTTACGATAAAGTGCTTCCGATGAATACCGGGGTCGAAGCAGATGAAACAGCCATTAAACTGTGCCGTCGCTGGGCTTATGATGTGAAAGGCATTCCTGCAAATGAGGCCAAAATCATTGTTTGCGAAGGCAACTTCCATGGCCGCACAACCACCATTATCTCCATGTCAACCGATCCGGATGCAAGGGGTGGGTTCGGCCCTTATACCCCGGGATTTGCAATCATTCCCTACAATGATATTCCTGCACTTGAAAAAGCACTTGAAGATCCAAATGTAGCCGGTTTCCTGGTTGAGCCCATCCAGGGGGAAGCAGGTGTATATGTTCCTGAGGACGGCTATCTTAAAAAGACATACGATCTGTGCAAAGCCAAAAATGTATTGTTCATCGCTGATGAGGTTCAAACAGGCATTGCCCGTACAGGAAAGTTGCTGGCATGCGACCATGAAGGTGTTCACCCTGATATCCTGATCCTTGGCAAGGCATTATCAGGTGGTGTATTCCCGGTTTCAGCCGTACTGGCCGATGACGGGATTATGCTTACCATCAAACCCGGGCAACATGGCTCCACATTTGGCGGGAACCCGATAGCCGCCAAAGTAGCTGTTGCCGCTCTTGAAGTGGTAAAAGATGAAAACCTTGCCGAACGTGCGGAAAAACTGGGTGAACTATTCAGGGAAAAACTGAGGGAAATCGAGTCGGATATGATTGAATTGGTTCGCGGGAAAGGGCTTTTAAATGCAATCATCATTAAGCCCAGGAATGGTAAGGAAGCCTGGGATGTTTGTGTTAAGATGGCTGAAAACGGACTTCTTGCCAAGCCAACCCACCAGCACATCATCCGCTTTGCGCCTCCTTTGGTTATTTCCGAAGGGCAGCTTTACGATGCCATCGAGATTATTAAGGAGTCGATATTGAGTTTCGGGGAATAAAATATTACCAAGATTACACAAAAAGGTCAGGTAAAAAAACTGGCTGGTAAAAATGATAAAGCGGGAGATTGTCAAAGGATGATCTACCGTTTTTGTTGATTGTAATAATTACAAACGCTCAAAAAGCTGATAAATCATACGGAGGATATCTGAATGAAGTAAATAAAATATCTAGTTGTAACTGAAAACCATGAGTGAGAACCGCAGTAATCAGAACAAAGATCTGACAGAGGAAGAGTTCCTTACCCTGATAAGGTTGGCAAAAAGGGTGTTATGGGCTGATCCCAAAGTAAGAAAAAGAATACAGGATCATCGGGTCAATATTACACCTGCAAATTTTTATTCAGAAATACCACTAATCGACGATGTTTATTCATCTTTTGAATATGGAAATAGTGAAGCTGAAGTTTATAATCACAACACTTTTCATAATTCCTCAATCAGGGAATTTATTGACCGCATATCCGTATATGCTGACGAGTTTTCCCCTGAACTGCATGGTGATTTTGAGAACCCATCGCAATTCTTCTGGAGTAATCCGGCCTTTTCCTCAGCCGATGCAATGGTCTATTACTGTATTTTAAGGTATTATAAACCATCAGTTGTCCTGGAAACGGGATCCGGTTTCTCAACAATGGTTGCCAACGAGGCGTTAAATAAAAACGGAAAAGGAAAACTTGTATTAATCGAGCCTCATCCAAAGCCATTTTTAAAAAAATTGAACAATGTTGAGCAAATTATCGAATCACGCATTCAGGATTTACCTTTTCAGAATGTGATAAAACTGGTGGAAGATGCAGATATCTGGTTTATTGATTCAACACACACAGTTAAAGTGGGTAGTGATTGTTTATTTATCTACCTGAAGATCTTGCCCCAAATTGCCAGAGATATTCTGGTTCATTCGCATGATGTGTATTTACCATATGGTTTACCGATTAAAAAAGTAGTTGAGAAACATCAGTACTGGACAGAACAATACCTTCTGTACGCATACATGCTGGAAAATAAAAAAACCAGTGTTCTTTTCGGAACATATTATGCGAAGAAATCACTACCAGGAAAGCTTTATAAATTGATGAATAACAAGTATATTATCGATGGAAGTTCAATCTGGTATCAACTGAATGGGTCCACCAATAGTTGCAAAGAATAATGAGCAAAAACAAAATATCGATATGTGCAGTCATTGGGGTAAGAAATGAGGCGAATTATTTAAGAATATTGCTTCCATTTCTGGCTCAACAGGAGATTGATGTTGTAATTATTGATAATGAATCAACTGACAAAAGCTGGAATATCTTTAAGGAGTACAGAAATTATCCGATAGTAAAAGTAAGCAACATGGCTTACAAAGAATTTTACTCACTTACAGATCAGCTCAGTGCAATAGAGGATGAAGTCAGCAAACTATCTTACGACTGGGTAATCCATCATGATGCGGATGAGATTCTGGAACATTACAAGCCTGCTTTGAACATACGGAATGCAATAGAGGAGGCTGATGAAAATGGTTTTACAGTTTTAAACTTCGACGAATTTGTGTTCCTGCCTGAACCCGAAGAAGATTTTACAGGAAGAAACTACTATAAGAATATTTTACGATATTATTTTTTTGAACCAAGGGAGAATCGTCTCAATCGGGCCTGGAAACTCAGCGCAAAATGCAAATATGCAGATTCTGGTGGACATAGGTTTACGGAAGGTCTGATTAGGATATCACCGGTGAATCACATATTACGCCATTATATTGTGCTGGGAGAAGATCATGCAATAGCAAAGTATTATAAACGTCAGTTTGATGCCAGAGACCTGAAAAACAGATGGCATGGAAATCGCAGGAATATCTCCAGGGACAAATTATCAGTACCAGGTGATAGTGAGAATACTTTTTACTTAAAAACTTATGATTCGAAGGATTTCTGCAGGAGTAAACCATTGTCAAAGCATTACTGGCAATGGGAGAATACCGGTACGTCAACATGATAATAGGAACATATTCCTTTTAAAGTCTACATACCTCCGAGTCCTGCCTTTATCATTAGTTTTCCCATTACCAGCGTGTTCATCGCTGTGTGTGAATGCCCACCAATTAATACATCAAAACCCTGTAGCGTATAGGCCGTAATTTAATCGGTATTGTCGAGTTCGTGGGTTAGCAGAACAACAAGGTCTGTACTATACCCGCTACCTTGAAGGATAATTTAGGGATTCTCAGATTATTGGAATAATCGGGGCCATTGTATAAATGAAAAAAGCCGGTCCGGGCGGGCGCGGCTTTTTTGCTATTAACCAAATTAGTGAGCTATGAAAAAAAAGTTATTTTTCTTTCCCGATAACCGCAATAGCTATCAGGGTTTAATTGTTATCCATTTACTTTACTAAAATTACGCCCAACAACTTTCCAATCTACCACATTCCACCATGCACCGATGTAATCAGGACGGCGGTTCTGGTATTTCAGGTAATAGGCGTGTTCCCAAACATCCAGACAGAGGATTGGTGTCCCCCTTTGTTCTGCAACATCCATCAACGGACTGTCCTGGTTAGGCGTGGAGGTAACTTTCAGGTTTCCTGACCCATCCACGATTAGCCATGCCCAGCCACTGCCGAAGCGTGTTGCTGCGGCACTACCAAATGCTTCCTTAAATTTCTCAAAAGAGCCAAAAGCGTTGTTGATGGTATTTGCCAGGTCACCGGTAGGTTCACCACCACCATCGTTTGACATCACATTCCAGAAAAGGTCGTGGTTAAGTAATCCACCACCATTGTTTCTGACGCCTGCCGGAGATTTTGAAATTTGTTTTAGCAAATCGCCAAATACCATGTTTTCGAAACCGGTTCCTTTAACGGCTGCCTGAAATTTATCATAATAAGCTTTGTGATGCTTTGTATAGTGAATTTCCATGGTTTGTGCATCAATATAGGGTTCCAATGCATTAAACGCGTATGGGAGTTCGGGAAACTTTATATCTTTTACTACTGTGTTCAACATATTTAAAACTGCTTTGAAATTTTCATATTTAATTTACACCTAACAACAGCATGTTTCCGTATTTGTTTACCGAAATAGAAAAATTTGGATTTTTTAACAGGTGCAGTGCAAAATTGAAGAATTTGTGACTGGAAATATTTCAGAATTTAATTTGTATGAGATTGCTTACCTTTGCCTACATCCATGGTTCTATTCAGTCGTTTACTTATGAAAAAAAGCGCTCTATTTTTCTACATAGTCTTTCAGGTTCTAATTGTTCATGCACAGGGTTCATGGTTAAATCCACTACCGCAGGGAAATACACTGAATTCTGTTTTTTTTCCTGACGAAAACACGGGTTGGGCGGTTGGAAATTTTGGTACCATCATCAAAACGGATGACGGTGGTGAAAGCTGGCAGCTTGTGCCCCGGCAAACCACAGAAACGCTATATGATGTTTTTTTTACAGATAGCGGTCATGGTTGGGCAACAGGCGAAATGGGGGTGATTTTGAGATACTGCGATAAACAATGGGATCTGATGGAATCCGGTGTTGAAAGCGCTTTGTATTCGATTGAATTTATGGATGAGAAAAATGGCGTGGCATGTGGCCAGGGGGGTGTAATGCTGCGGACTGATGATGGCGGGGCAAGCTGGCTGGCGCTGGAATATGTAACTTCAATAAACCTGTTATCCATCGATTTTCCGTCAAAAACCACCGGATATATTGTGGGTGGAGGGGGAACCACCACAGGACAGGGGGTCATCCTGAAAACCATAGATGGCGGCGGCAATTGGAAAGTGTTGAGCGATACCCTGGACGACATCTATCTGTATGATCTGGATTTTACCGATAGCCTCACCGGGTATGCCGCCGGAAATTTCAGCTACGTTTTTAAAACCACCGATGGCGGTAAAAACTGGGAAAGCCTTGAAAACCCAAACTCAAGCTTTGATTTTATTATCCGTGCCATTGATTTTGTTGACTGGCAAACAGGATTTACGGCTGATTGGTATGGTAACATTATGAAAACCACCGATGCCGGGCTTAATTGGGAAGTCGTACCTTTTAAAAGCAAGCAAGCTTTATTTTCGATGTGTAGGGCAGGAAACAGCGCGATGTTTCTGGTTGGTGGGGGCGGTACGATCTTCTCAACTTCAGATTTGGGCGAAACGTTTGTTAACCATCAGCAAGGTCATCTAAATGATATGCAAAACCTTTTCCTTTTTGATCTTTTAACAATTTTAGCTGCTGGTGACGGCATTCTTGTAAAAACGTTTGATGGTGGGAAAAACTGGTCATTTACCGAATTTCCGGAACTCGATCAACTTATTTCTTCTCATTTTCTGAGCAAAGACATTGGTTTTGTCCTTACCTATTTAGGAAGCTATAAAACGCTTGATGGCGGACAAAGCTGGATACCTATGTATGGAACCCGGGCTTCATACCTTACCAGTATTTATATGAAAAATGAGTCAGTTGGCTGGATCACGGGTGGAGGGCAAAGTCCCGGAGGTTGGGCCTGGGCCACTTTACTGAAAACCACCAACGGCATGGATTGGCAGGAGGTGACCGTTCCGGCGTCCACACTGCTCAACAGGATTTATTTTATAGATGATAACAATGGTTTTATTCTGGGGTTCGATGGCCGGTTGCTTCATTCCGGTGATGGCGGTGAGACCTGGACAGCCATCGAAAGCGGCACCAACCGCAATCTGGAAGACATTACATTTACAGATGAGGAAACAGGATTTATCATTGGCAGCCTTTACCAGCATGGCAATATGATCCTGGCTACCGACAACGGAGGAATGAACTGGGAAGTGGTGTACGAAGATAACCTGGCGGGTTTTGAACATGCATTGAGCCGGATCAGGTTCTATGATCGGCAAAATGGCTATGTGGTAGGTAGCAGCGGATTAATTCTTCGTACGACAGACGGTGGACAAACCTGGGAAACCGTACCGGGATTTACTGATAATTCACTATCGGATATTGTTTTGCTGAACGACTCATCGGGCCTGGTAGCCGGAACCTTTGGTACTCTTGCCTCGTTTGGAAGTAATGTCAATTGGATCCCCGAGGGTAATCAGCAATCAATAATGGCCAAAGCCTGGCCCAATCCGTTCAACTCAGCCCTGTCAATTGAATTTTTTAACAACAGGCGGCAAAAGGTTACTGTTGAAATATTTGACCAGGCCGGAAAGCAGGTATATAAACGTTCGGAGTATTTTGGATATGGAAATTCTGTGTTTTATTTGAGAAGTATACTTCTGCTTAACGAAGGAACCTATGTTTACCGCTTGACAGGTGAAGGCCTGGAAATAACCGGAAAGATCGTTAAAGAATAAAATTTAGATGGTGGAAAAAACAATGGTATAGATTTTATCAGCACAAAACTGAAAAAAACATCTTTATGGGAACATCACAACCGGCAAAACAGACAACGTCAATCTATCATCAAAGAAAAAAATTATCATCGAATTGCGCGAATTACACGAATTTTAATTCGTTCAATTCGTTTAATT
>JABMQA010001256.1 GCA_013203545.1 Bacteroidota bacterium | reverse complement strand
GGTATTTGTACAGGTAAGCATACTGGTTATTTGCAGTAAGTACAATGGAAACCGCCGGTTTTTCATCGGATACTTTTTTAATTCGATAAAAAGCAAGCCGGCTGAAAAATATCCAGTAATAAGCCAGTTGAATAACACACACAGGTATCAACAAAATAAGTGCAATAAGAATATCGGTTGAATGATCAAAAATTACTGTTGTCATTGGTCTCTTTTTATGAATGCCAAAAGTATAAATCCTGAGCTTACAATATTTAAATGTTTAAAAATACAGCCTATCTTAGAACAATTCTATCCAACTCGGCTGAAAGTAAATTTTTCTTTTTCATCAGGTTTCTCTGGGCTACCAACAAGGGTTCAATTTCATCAGCAGGAGCTGTTTTCATCTTTCTCAGGTTTTTTTCAAACAATTTTTCAATTTCCCGGAGTTTCAGTGAAAACACACTTTGAACCACCGCAATTTTTAGCCTGTCTTCCTCTTTAACCACCCGAACCTTTACACGTCCCCAATCATTAAGTTCATATTTCGTGGCCAGCATTCCGGCAGCCAGCTCTGCAATTTCAATATCGGAATGGTTTAAATAAAACTGGGGTTCCGGAATATGATCAACATCCAGTTCGTGTGAAACCACACTAAAAATCTTTTGATGCAGGTCGCTTCCAAATGAAAGATCATCCATTTGAATGTTTTTCACGATCCATGATGCAATATCCCACCCAACTTCTTCACTTTTGCTGTCATCATCGCTAAACAGGATTTCCTGGTTACCGTATGCCATCAAAAGCCTGATAATATCTTTCTCGATCGGTGCACTCGAAAGATAGTCGAAGTCAACTTTTGATTCAATTCCGGGCAAAACAGGCTGAATGACCGTCTGAGCTTCCTGACCGGACCGCTCCTTTAGTTTTTTGTTGTAGTTGTTCCGCCTTACCCTGTTTAGTTCATTAATCAGCGTAATCTCGTCCATCTCCATCGAAGCGGCACACTCCTTAACATATACCCCCCTGATGATCTGATCGGGTATAAGTGCTATCGATCCCACAATTTCTTTAATCAGGGACGCCTTTTTTACCGGGTCACCACCGGCATCTTTTAAAAGCAGGTTGGTCTTAAAATAGATGAAATTTGAAGCTGTATTGGTGATGAATTGCTGAACTTCGCTGCTTCTGTGATTTCTGGCAAACGAATCAGGATCTTCACCATCAGGAAAGAGGACTATTTTAACCTGCATCCCCTGTTCAAGTATCAGGTCGATACCCCTGAAAGAAGCTTTTATTCCTGCTGCATCGCCGTCGTATAAAATAGTAATGTTACTGGTATATCTCCTAACCAGTTTAATCTGACCGGGCGTTAATGCCGTTCCTGATGATGCCACAACATTTTCAACGCCGGCCTGGTGAAGGGAGATCACATCGGTGTAACCCTCCACTAAAAAGCAGTTGTCGTTAGAGATGATGCTGTTTTTTGCCACATCAATCCCATACAAAACCAGGCTTTTATGGTATATTTCCGATTCGGGGGAATTAACATATTTGGCAACCTTTTTCCCGGTTTCGAGTGTTCTCCCGCCAAAACCCAGTATCCGTCCTGAAACATTCGAGATCGGGAACAATACGCGCCCCTTAAAACGGTCGAAAGTAGAACTTTCAGTTACAACTGATAACCCGGTTTGCTTCAGATGTTCAAGATTATAGCCCTGGCTAAGCGCATGTTTGGTAAAATGATCCCACTTGTTGATGGCATATCCCAATTGAAATTTCTTAATGGTATCTTCCCTGAAACCGCGCTCTTTAAAATAGCTTAAGCCAATAGCTTTGCCCTCTTCGGTTTCGAGTAAATTCTTAGTAAAAAACTTTGCTGCAAAACTATTCAAATGAAACAGGCTTTCTTTTTCATTAAGGAGTTTGATTTGTTCGGGTGTTTGCTCTTCCTCAGTAATTTCGATGTTAAACTTTTTAGCGAGGTACTTTAAAGCTTCGGGATAAGAAAATTTTTCGTGTTCCATCAGGAACTTAACGGAATTCCCGGCTTTGTCGCAGCCAAAACATTTAAAAATTCCTTTGGAAGGTGAAACGGTAAATGAGGGTGTTTTCTCGTCGTGAAACGGGCAAAGGCCTAACAAATTAACCCCCCGCTTTTTCAGGGTCACAAACTCCCCAACCACTTCCTCTATTCGGGCAGTTTCAAGAATTTCCTGGATGGTCGTTTTATCAATCAACAGTTGGATTTTCTTACAAAAATATCAATTCTGTG
>JABMQA010001255.1 GCA_013203545.1 Bacteroidota bacterium | reverse complement strand
ATCTCCTGTGAACCGCCCGGCTCTATCATTCCCGAGGTGATGTCTGCTGAAAGCCATTCTGTTGGTGTAGAACCGCCGCTTATGGTGGAGGTGAAATCGCAGCAGTTGCCATATTCATATGCCGAACATGGATCCGTTACCGGTGCATCCCTGTTTGTCCTGACCCTCATTATGTGACTGCCAGCCGGCGCATCCGATGGAATTGTAATATTCCATGTTGCAAAACCAGAGGAGGTACTCATATCATCAAGGATGAGCTCGTCATTTGTAAGCACAAAATCATCATTAAAATCAATCCACAAATCAAGGTAAGTATCATCATTGGTTCCGATTTCGATATTCAATTCATATGTTTCACCGGCTTCAAAAGTATGATCCATCGAAGTAAAATCATGATACCAGATAGGATCGCCGGAACAAGGGATGTCTTCGATACCAATATTGGCCACTTCCCAAAAAACCAAACCGTCACCTTCGTAGCAAGCCTCCTCACCATAGAGGTCTTCAACACAAAGACCCGGATTATATTTTTCCGGAGTAATAAATTCTAAATCGAAGTTCAGGTTACCGTCTCCAATATTACTAATTATCAGTGCCCTGTTAACTGCTGTTCCCGGTTCAAGGGTCTGGGTAAATGAACCAGGATCAACCTGAATTTCGGGTATTTGGCCGGATGAGCTATACACAAACCCAACTGTTTCCAATGCAGACTTTCCAACAATGTAAACAGCCTCGATACCGGCCGTGTAGTATTGTCCCTGTACCAGGTTTTCGAACTGGTATTCATATGAGCTTTCAAGCTGTTCTTCATATCCGGGTTGTACTGTATCAATAAATTCGCCATCCAGGTATATGAGGTAATAATTCGGATAGTAATTGTAAGCCGAACTAAAATCATCGGTGCCGTTTGTTTGAACCCACCAGGTAAAATTCCCATATCCTATCATTTCTTCTTCACCAAAATAGAGATCAATGAAATCATCAAAACGAATCATACCATATATACCATCATCAGCATTATGATGTGCAAGAAATTGTCCGATTCCTTCATTGGTTGATGCATCGTAAACATCCACATTCCAATCGCTCCATTCCAGTTGGCTGGTACTTGTTATTTCAGAAATCTTTCTTGCACCGGATATAGCATAGTTAAATGGTCCACCTCCGCCATTGTTGCCAAACTCTATTGACTCACCATCCGGAAGGACAGGAAAATTATGCACCCAGCTATCAATAGCCCATTTCGTATAAACCAAATGATCAGGATCACCAAATGTTACAAAGTCCTCATCGGGATTAAACCAACATTGCCAATTGTAACAAATAGGATATTCGGTAAATGTTCCTCCTATAACATCTCCATCATTATTTGGCTTGTCCCAGGAGAGCATGCCGGAATTTTCGTCAACATTTAAATTTGCGGGACCTGTGAGATCATTAAAATAGAACTCCCGTTTGGAATAGTTTGGGAAAAAGGTACTGTCATCTTTTCCATCGCTATAATGGGTTATTACTCCCGCAACGTATTGGCTTCCTAACAACAAATCTTCAAACAGGAATTGCGGTTCGGTAGTTTCACCCATATATTCCCCATCCTTATAAGCGCTGTAGCCTGTTACTTCCGGTTCATTAACCCCACCGCCATAATCCGGCTCGTCCCAGGAAAACAAGGCTGATTCCGATTCCAAATCATTTTCTATCTTCAGATTTCGCGGTCGGTTGTATGCCGTTTCGGAAAAATAAAAATCGATGAATACCGTATCAGAGACATTCCCATCAAAATCAACAGCCAGAACCCCCGCAGTGTGATAGGTATTTTGTTCAAGCGGTTCGGGAAGGCCACACATGGGCTTGAACTTTACAAATCCTGATGGATAAGAGAAACAATAGTCCCATAATCCCATTCCATCCAGGAACACTTCGTAATGTTCAACAGCCTCATCCACATCCCAGCCCAATGCCGCAAAGGGGTTATCACCATATTGAACCGGAATGTAATCCAATCGTAACCTAACATTTTCGGGGGGATAGCATTGCGCATAACCAGAATTTACACTTCCAATTAAAATACATACCAAGAATAAAATGTTCGCTTTTTTCATAATTTAAATATTTAAAATTTGTGTTGCAAAAATACGGTAGGGGTTGATTTATATCAGATTAAAATCATATCATTTTCATATCAAACAGAAGAAACACCCCAGCATCTTCATATCATTTCATGAAAAGCACATAATTTTTAAAAAACTGATGGTTTTTTCAGAAGATATTGAACGGGAAATTGCTTTCTTAAAGATTACTTAAAAATTGCAATAAATCGGTTTTTTGTTTTTCGATTCCCAGTTTTTTTCTAAGCCGGCTTCTCGCCAAATCAACACTGGGAGGGGTCAATTGTGTAACCTCGGCAATTTCTTTTGATGATAGCTTTAATCTTAACAAAGCACAGAGCCTTTTATCTTTCAAACTTAGATTTGGATACAGAAGGTTCAATTTTTCGAAAAAAGACTCATGAACCTGGCTGAAAGCCATTTCAAAATCTTCCCATCCT
>JABMQA010001254.1 GCA_013203545.1 Bacteroidota bacterium | reverse complement strand
CGGGTGGTTTAAGCGCCTTTTAGAAGATTCGATTATTTTTGAATCACGATCTTTTTGATCAAATTTATTCCATCACCTTTTACACTCAGGTAATAAATTCCTTCCCTGAAATTTTTCAGGTTAATGATATTTCCGGTCGCATGGTCATTCTCACTATAAACAACTGCTCCCAGCGATGAGTATATTTTAATTTGGACAGGCCTCAGATTTCTTGAACTGACTTCGATACTAAATTCACCATCGGATGGATTAGGGAACACATTTACCGACCAGCCCTCGGCTGATTCAGAAATACCAGTGCAATCATCCCATTGTATGGTTAAGGTATCAGTATTGGTGCAAGCGTAATCATCTATTACTTCCACCCAAACATCCATTGTGCCGATTCCAACGCCGGTGGTATCAACTTCAATGGTTTGTGTGGTTTCACCGGATGACCACATGTAGGTTGCTCCTGGATTACCTGCATCGAGAACAATTGTCCAGTTGGCACAAGCGATGATGTCATCGCCCAGATTCACAACGGGCAACTCATGTATCGTTACCTCCAGTTCATCCGACATATCACCTTCACCGCAATCGTTCATTCCGGCAACCATCACCGAAACCATTCCGGTAAAGTCCTCATCCCATGTAACAGTTGCAGTAAGGCCAGTACCATCAATAGTACCCGCTTCCTCGGGAGAAATCATCCAATAATAGGTGTCAGAACCTGTGGATCCGTTGGTCATATACACAGTTTGATAAACTCCAAGGCAAAGGTCGGTTTCCCCTTCTGGCATCTCCGGGATTTCCGGCATTTGCATCACATTAACGGTTACCTGATCGGAAATCGTGTTCTCGCCATCATCCACCTCAACAATGTAGGTGGTCGTCTCTTCCGGATAAACCATCGGATCAGGCAGTGTGGATGTAAAACCGGCCGGATCTGATGTCCATTCATAGGTGTAAGCCCCCAATCCGCCGGCGGCAAGTGCTTCAAGTTGTGAACTCTCTCCTGTACAGATATCAGAGGGAGTAGCAAGTGCCTGAAGTGACAATGGAAGAACCCCTCCAACACTCAACGTTACAGGAATATCCACAACCGGCATATCCGGATCGTTACTTTCAACCTGAATATTACCATAATAAGTGCCCTGGGTGAGATCTTCGGCATTAAATTCAATTTCCACGGTATGATAACTTCCTGGGGCAATAGTATCAACTACGCGCCCTACCAGAAGCCAACCTGTTACGTTGATGGTATAGTCTTCGACTTCTCCATAGGATGAGCTGCCACATGGCTCGGGAGGTGAACTATAGGTCATTCTTACCCGCATCCGGTGGTCGCCTGACACTGTTCCCTGCGGAACTGTGATCTCTCCGGTAAACGTCTCTCCTTGTCCGCCGACATTGTCCAGCAAGAATTCTTCATCGGTTCCCACGCCAAATTCATAATCATCATTCCAATCAACCCATACGGTCACAATATCACTGGCCCAGGCATTACCGTTTGAAATTGTAATCCCTTCGGACATCCCAACTTCGATAGTCGTAAACTGATCAGTATAATCAGCAACACCGCCCTGCCAACTACTGGAATTGTCGATATCCCCGCACATTACATTGGCAATCCACTCATCCTCGGTATTTGTTGATGCGTCACAGTACTGATTACCACGGAGGGGTTCTGTGGAAGAAGAAACCTCATAAATCAAATCAAGTTCCCCGACATTTTCAATCTCAAGATAGCGTATTGAAGTAGTCCCCGGATCGAGGCTTTCGAGGATTTGTGCAGGATCAACGACAACATGTGCGTCTCCCCATTGAAGCGTTACACTCGGGCCTGAGGATTCACCATCATCATGCATAGCCGTAACCTTATATTTATAGATACCATAATCCGGAAGATTATCAACAAAGGTGTTATCTACTGTAGTCCCGATTTCGAAACCATCCCTGTAAACAATAAAATGCTGGAATCCTGTAACAGTTTCGAAAACCCACTCAAGTTGTACTTCACCTGTTTCGAAGGTTACCGAACCAATAAGATCTGTAGGCCTTGGAAGGCTGTTGGTTTCATAAGGTGAGGTATAGGTCATGGTAACACCGTCACGGTTATCGGTCCAAACGGGATAAACCCTTCCACCCCTGGCAGAAATTCCCAGGTAATCACCCATATATCCGCCGGCAAGTCCGGGAATTGGTGCCGGTGTAAAATCAACATCACTCACCCTAAAATCTTCCCAGGTATCGCCACCATCAAATGAGTTGGCACAAAAAACTTCGCATTTGTTTCCACCCACATTGCGATCGTCATAAAATACGGCACTCAAGGCTCCGGTTTCCGGATCACAGCTAATCCATGGGAAATAGTGTTCGTTACCCTGTCCGATCTCATCCTGGTTGATGCGGATGGGTTCCGACCAGCTTTCTCCTTCGTCTTCCGAACTGATCATATAAATGTCGCGGTCCTGGCCGGTATTTGTTCCAGGTACACCAATATTGGTCCACACTACATAAATATTACCATCCATGTCGCTTCCGCTGATATCAACAGTCATTACGGGGAAAGAGTTAACCCTCTGGTTTTTTGAAGTCTCTGAATTACGGATACCTTTGATGTTGGTTATAATTCTTTCGGCGGGCTCAAAAGATGCCCCTCCGTCGAATGACCGTGCAAATCCAATAGCAGTTTCATCTGATGGCCAACTGTCATAAACAGCCCAGGCTGCGTAGACCTGACCATCGGGTCCGGTTTGAATGTTAACACCCTGGTTGTGGCTACCTGCATTAATTGCAGAACTGATGTTCATATGGGGAGAATAACTGAGACCATCATCGGTAGAACGGACAAATTCGATATCATCGGCATTGGAGTTACCAAATGCCAGCCACGAAACATAAACATTACCTTCGTATGGACTGGACGGGCTGTTATCGATCCACATGTGGTTTTTATCAAGAATATTCCAACCACCCGGGGGATTTCCACATAAAACGGATGTCCAGTTTAATCCATCATTTGAATAGGAAACGCCCTGGCCACCATTACTATGTATAAAACCCACATATTGCCGGCCTTCAAGACCTATGGCTGTTGCCGGGTCACCTGAATTTGAACCGCCTGCACCCTGAACTGAACCGCCCCACGTCAGACCAAAATCCTCTGAAAAGAAATAGTTGGCGCCATAAAGCGATCCAACAGGGTTCTGTGTTGAGTTGTTGGATTGCAGCACATGATCGGGATCAGTAGGATCGACGAAAATTGAATTCTCACTTTGCGTTGAATTCTCGTTGGTTACGGGAACGTCCGGTGAATCTTCACGCCAGACACTCTTTGCGGAAATTTTACTTCCCTTAAAAACACCTTTCGGGATCTCAACCTGAGGTGCTACCGGAGTAAGTCCGAGTTCAGCGGCTTTTTTCCAATATCTCATATTGTCAATGCGCGTATCGAGCACTTCATATGGATTGTAAACACCATCCTTGTAAAGCTGATTTTGTTTATTTGGCTTTTGATCCTGAGCAACAATGCCGGATACAAAAAACACCATCAACAAAAACGTAATTAATGTAGCAGGAATTTTCATTGAATTTTCTCCTTTTAGTAAAGTTTATTAATTGATTGAATTAGTCTGATCTGATTAAATTAACCCTGTCAGGGTTTCCCGAAGCGATGCCTTTGGCAGAAACCCTGACAGGGTTTTAAATGCAATATTTTCCTATTGTTTTATCACCAGTTTTTTTGAAACACTTAATTGTGCTGATTTTATGTTCAGGAAGTAAATCCCGTTTTCCAAATCTTTTACATCCAAATTGATCTTTCCATTCTCCTGACCGGACAGGGTTACTTCATAAACAACTGATCCTAGTATGTTAACCAGATTCACATAAATTTGTTCACCGGTAGTTTGCAGCGTGATTACTATATGGTCGCTGGCAGGATTGGGAAATACAACAACAGCCTGACCGTCGGTTTCACCTATCCCGGTACAATCCTCAACTGTAACCACAAAACCATTGGAAAAACCTCCGAAACCACAATCGTTTTCACCCCTGACTGTCAGGGTTGCGTCACCAAAATAATTCTCCATCCAGTTGATGGTAATTTCATTGTCATAAATTGCCACACTACCGGCATAATCCGGTTCGATCACCCACTCGTAGCTTTCAGCATTGGTAATGGTTTCGCAGGAATAAAGTTCGGTTGAGCCTGCGCATACCACTGCAGAACCCGAAATAGCTGTTCCTGAAGCCGGAAGCGGATTAATCGTTAATGCCAGGTCGTCGGCATCGGAATTCCCCTCTTCATCGTAGGCTGTCATTGTAAGGGTAACAATAGCAGATAAAATATCATTGGTTCCCGGTGTGTAGACAGGATTCAGAATAGTGGCATCGGAAAACATGCCATCCCCTGAAGTGGCCCACTCCAGGGTATTGTATAAGGTAGCATTCCCTTCGCACTGGAAAGTATCGTCTTCACAAATCTCACCATCAGACCCTGCCTGCGCGCTGAGTGTTGCCGTTAGCGGGAAAATAATAAAATCAACCCACCCACAGTCATCGCCATTGGAAGTATTCTGATCTTTATCATAAACCCATTTAAAGGTATGCTGACCGGCTGCTACATCATAAGCAAACTCCTCCCAGTCCTGTTCACCGGCCCACTCATCCTTTTTCACATTATCGATATAAAATTCGAGATAATCGTAATCAGGTTCCGATGAAACTTTTCTAAAGAACGTGATCTCGCCATCCTGAACAGTTTCAACAGTGTAAATTATCTGAGAGGTTTGCATATCATTAATATTTCCGGATTTTGCCGAGTTACTGCCATCCCAGGCTGTGGTATTATCAATAACCCAATTGGCATTTCCTCCAAAAGTCCAACCGTTTCCAAACATACCTTCTTCAAAACTGAAAGCATTGCTTTCGGTAAGTTCAAAATCGATGATATTATTCTGGTTCGAAACACTAACAACCTGTAGCAACGTGGCATAATCCATCGCCCAAATTCTGAAGGTATATGAATTCTGGAAAATTTCAGGAATTTCATACTGCCCCAGTTCATTGGTAAAAACAGGGTCAATCGGGGCATTCAATACTTCAACAGTGGCCCCGGCGATGGGGGATCCGCCATCGGAGTCGGTTACTGTTCCCGAAACGGCGATGATCTCACTTTGTTCAAGTTCAACATCCAGTATCGTTTGTGCTTCGCTGCTGATTACAACGTTTTCAAATGTCTGGGAAATATAACCGAATGAAGAGAAGGTTACCGTGTAGGAACCATCTGTTAACATTCTGTAATAGGTTCCAAAATCATCATCGCTCATGTAGGGATCACGTGGTGATCCGGTATCATCAATACCTTCGATGAAAATTTCAGCTACCATGGGATCTCCGGTATTTGAATTTGTTACATGGCCGGTAAGGGTTGAATAGTTAATCCTGTTGAGGAGAATTAATGCCCCCTCGAGGTTATCCTCGGTTATCTGGTAAACCTGGCTGGCTGGTGGGATAAATTCGACACCCAATTCTACGGTGTAGCCAAAAATACCATGCTGCCCATATACCCAATCGTCTGTAACACCTGATGCCGAGTAAAGTTCCCATGCAGCCTGGGGTGTATAATGCCCACTATAAATTCCTGGAATGGATTCACCAATCATGGTTCCAAGTCCGGCAAGGGCATCCACATCAGGGGCAACAGCACTGTTGGTATAACCATATGGCCATAAAACCAGTTCGCTGTAGGTATGATAGGATAATCCTGCCACAAAATGATTTTGCTCTACCAAACTCTTGATGGCCTGCATTTCAGGCTCTGAGAAGGGTTCAGGACCACAGTAGGTAATTTCGTCAGGATCATGGGAAGTACCTTCGCCACCCCATTCCCATCCATAATTTCGGTTGGCGTCGACTCCATCGGGATAGTACCATCCGCCTAATGTTAAGGAACCATTGCCATCGTTGTCGCGAATGTTTTTACGCCAGTTCAGGTCGATCTGGTTGAGAACAACCTCGTGCCCGTCCGGGTTTACGATCGGGACAAACCAAATTTCGGTGGAATTAACGTTTGCTGTGATTTCCGGATCGGTTCCATAATTATCAATCAGATGATTTAAAACATAAAAGGCTACCTCAGTGCTCAAGGGTTCCCGGGCATGGTGTGCCCCGAAATAATATACAGCAGGTTCATCTTCACTTTCCAAAACATTGTCAGATAGCTTTAATGCCCAGATGTCGTGCTGATAGCTACCGTAGTTACCATACCCACTTTCATAATATTCCTTGCCACGGCTATCACCAATATCAATAAGTTTACATATATCGGGATAATCATTTGCGATTTGCTGCAATTCCTCAACCGCTTCAGCATAAGTGCGATATCCGTTGATATCATCAGTGTTTCCTAGGTTGGCGGCCATTTCGGCTTCGGTCTTAATGATGCTGATATCATAACCCTCATCAACCAACCTTTCGAACTCATTTTGCAGTACTACCAGATCGAGGAATGATCCTGGTTTGTATGCGGCCACATCATAATTTGACCGGGTGAAGGTTTTAACTGTTGCAGCATCCGGATTTTGGAACCGGATGATGACTTTTGCCTGAGAAAAACAAGTTGCAGCAAAACCAATGAGCAATGCTGCGAGTAAAAATTTTTTCATGTTACGTTAGTATTTTTGATTGCTAGTGATACAAAACAGGGTAAAGACATCCCATAAAAAAGACATCTTTACCCTATTAGACTGTAATATTTAAAAAGGTTTGCTATTGAATGATAATTTTTTTGGTAAGTGAGATATTTTCACCTTGCAACATCAGGTAATATACTCCCTGAGAGATATCACTAAGTTCAAAGCTAATGGCATTTCCGGCTGAGATTCCATTGAATGAATTGTGATAGATTTTGGTTCCGATAACCGACACAACTGAAACCTCAACATTTTCGTTGATGGTCTTTTCACATTGTATGGTAAATGTTCCGTTGCCCGGATTTGGAAATACAGATATCATTTTGTCCTGATCAATTTCATCAATACCTGTACAATTCTTAACAAGCACTGGGAAATCTTCTGACCACTGACCTTCGCCGCAATCATTTATTCCACGCACTTTCAATATGGCCGTACCCAGCCAGGTGCTGCTCCATGTAACTGTAGTTTCGTTGTTCATAAAGGTCATGCTACCAGCTTCTGCCGGTTCAAGCGACCAGTCAAATTCATCGGACCATCCGATTACTGGAACGGAATAAATGGTTACCTCCTGCTGGCAAACCTCGCCGTCACCTTCGATGTTAGCGGGGGTTTCAGGATAAGGATTAACCGTTACATCAAATCCGTTGGACCAAATGCCATCGCCACATTCGTTGGTCCCGCACACCATAAGCGTTGCTGTTCCCATGAAGCTATTGCTCCAGGTAATGGTGCAAGCGTTGTAATTTTCAAGAATATATCCTGCTGAAGCAGGTTCCAGGCTCCATTCATAATCATCGGCTTCCCATATTACGGCAACACCGTAATCAGTTTCATCCGCCTGACAAACCTCTTCGGTACCTGTAATGTCTCCGGCGATACCCGGCATAGGCATTACAACTACTACAATGGCATCGGACATCGTGCTTTCACCACACATGTTTACACATGCTACCTTGATCTCCACATCACCATAAAAATCGGGATCCCAATTAATAACTATAGAATAATTGTTTTGTGTAAAAGAACCTGCCGTCTCTGGTGTCATTTCCCAAACCCAGTCATCTGCATCAACAGTTGCGGTAGTATATGTTGTATTAGGGTCATCCTGACAAACTTCGGTTTCACCAGTCGGTGTTGCAGGAATAACCGGATCGTCATACACCATGATGTAGTCGGTTCCGGTGTTTGTATTGTTGTTGGTTCCATTGGAAACAGTGAGTGTTACATCAAACTGTCCGGGATTTTGGTAGGTAACAACCGGGTTTTGTTCGCCGGATGTGGCAGGCGTACCACCCGGAAATTCCCAATCCCATTGTGTCGCACCGCCTGTTGAGTTGTCATAAAATTGAACCTGACCGTCATAGCAAATTGAGGTAGCATCCGATGAAAAGGCTGCGTTAAGAATACTTCCACCCACGATTATGGTATAATCTTCCACTTCACCATAGGAAGAATTACCACAAGGTGCCGGGCTGGAACTATAGGTCATCCTGACCCTCATTCTGTATTGTCCGGGGTTTTGGTCAGCCGGCGCTTCTATATCACCTTCAAAAGTCTCACCAGAACCGCCCACATTGGTCAATTCGATGGTTTCGCCGGTGCTGTTACCAAATTCCATATCCAGGTTCCAGTCAACCCAAACAGTAACCTGGTCGCTGGCCCATGCATTTCCATTGGTGACGGTGATGGCTTCCGATGCTCCCGGATCAATGGATGTTGATTGATCGGTGTAGTTGGCTACGCCGCCCTGCCATCCGCTGGTATTATCAATATCCCCGCAGAGAACATTTTCGATGTATTCATCTTCGGTGCCCGTTGTAGCTTCACAATAATCGGGGAAAAATACCTCGATATATTTTGAAGCGGCCGGAACATTGGTGCCCTGATATTCGAGCTCAAGCATGGCCGAATGCCCTGCAGGCGTATTTTCATCGGCAGTGACCGTGTAGGTAGCAGAGGCCGATTCATTAATTCCAAGCGTACCAAATGTTTGTGGTGATGTAGTTAGAACAGAAACATATGCATCAACAACTGATAATGTGGCGGTTAGATCATTGGCGCTTTCTGAGCCAACATTTTTAAGTGTGATGATAAAGTCAGCCGTTTCGCCCGGATCGAGCAAACCGTTGTTATTTCCATTGGAGTCGTCAATAACATAACCCTCCATAATGATGTATGGGCCTGTAATTGAACTCAGGGCCTGCATGGCATCCAGATCGAACCCGGCATCATTGCCACTGGCGCTTCCATCACCATCGTCCTGAATTTTATAATACCTTGCCTCGGAGATAGCACAGCTCGAAAGGTCAAATTCACTTGTTCCGCTACCTGTTCCCATGGAATGCCACGGGCCGTCCATAGATTCACCTGCATACAATTCATAACCTTCAGCAGAGGCATCACCTTCAAAAACCATGATGTCAGGGCCGG
>JABMQA010001253.1 GCA_013203545.1 Bacteroidota bacterium | reverse complement strand
TGCTCTCTGCTCATTGCTCTCTGCTCATTGCTCTCTGCTCATTGCTCTCTGCTCTACCCTCTGAATTCATCCATTCGCCTTTCGCCTCAATTTATTTTCTTTTCCATTCAATCTTGATGAATTGCAAAAATCTTTTAACTTTACGGCATAATCAAATTGCACAGAATTAATTCCGGTTATTTCGATGCAATGTTAAAACCTGTGAGATGAAACGAGTCATTCTGCTTTTAGTCTTCTTCTCGGTTAAAATGCTTCTGTTTAGTCAGACTGCATCCGAACCAATCATTCGCTTAAATACCGAAATGCACAATGCGGTAACCGGCTGTATTGATATCGATGCTTCCGGAAAGTATATACTTACTGCTTCATATGATAAAACAGCCAAACTATGGGATGCCACCAATGGTAATCTTTTGAGGACTTTTCGTATTCCCATAGGCCTTAGCAATGAGGGTATGCTATACGCCTGCGCAATATCCCCGGATGGTTTATATTCAGCAGTAGGCGGCTGGACAGGTTATTCCTGGGAAGAATCACATTCCATTTATCTTTTCAAAACACACACTGGTGAGCTATATGCACGTTTCAAAGGGCTTCCTAATATCGTGAACGATCTCGAGTTTTCCCGCGATGGAAAGTACCTGGCCGCATCACTTGGTTTGGATAATGGGGTATATATTTTTGAAACGCCTACCAGTATTTCCAAATACATGGAGTTGATCGGATTGGCACCCTATAAAATCCTAACCGGGTATGAAAAGGATTGCTATAATATTACCTTTAGCAATGACGGAAGGTTGGCCAGTGTTTGCGAGGACGGAATGATAAGACTGTACAATAAGGACTTTAAGTTGGTACACTGGAAAATA
This sequence comes from Bacteroidota bacterium, assembly GCA_013203545.1. Lineage (GTDB taxonomy): Bacteria > Bacteroidota > Bacteroidia > Bacteroidales > 4484-276 > JABMQA01. Next base: position 8,799 of record JABMQA010001253.1, on the reverse strand, counting down.
GGCTCCGGACGGAAGCCATTTTCCATCAGCTTTTCGCCCGATGGGAATAAACTGGCAGTGGGATACGAGGATTCCCCGATTGTTGATGTTTTTTCGGGCAGAACACTCGATTTGATGTATCAACCGGATTTGGACGGGGTCAGTACTGAGGGAGGCATGTGTGTCCTGGTATTCTCAGCAGATGGGGAAAATCTTTTTGGAGGCGGTTACCTGGTAAAGTATTTTAATCAGGATTGGTGGTATATCGTTCGCAGATGGTCGGATGCCGGTCAGGGTGATTACATTGACTATGCAGCAACTCAAAACTCCATTATGGATCTGAAGGCGCATCCCGATGGTGGTTTGATATATCTGGGTGGCCAGCCTGATTTTGGAAGAATTACTTCCTGGGGCGGGAACTTGTTTTACAAAGAGGCCGAGATCAACAGTTTCTTGAATGAGCAGTTCAGGTATTTGAGCATAAACGATAAAGGTGATGAGATTGGATATAAACCCTATCTTGCTGATCCTGTTAGTTTTTCTGTTTCTGACCGTGCCTTGCAGGTGCAGCAAAGTTATTTCCCGATTTTTTCGGATAATCAGGCTGGTATCATCATCACAGATTGGGAAGATTCGGATTTTCCGCTGATTAACGGACTCAATGTCAATTTTATTGATGAATATGAAGAGTGCCGGTGTGTAGATATATCACCAGATGGACGGCGCATTATTTTCGGTACGGATTGGGCAGTTTATTGTTCGGATGATGAGGGTAACCTGATATGGGAAACCCCTGTTCAGGATGTTACCTGGGCAGTAAATATCAGTGGTAACGGAAAAGTTGTAGTCACTACCATCGGAAGTGGAATTATTAACTGGTACCGCATGAGCGATGGCGAATTGCTGCTCACCCTTTTTGCACACCCTGATAATCGACGTTGGGTACTGTTTACACCAACAGGCTATTATGATGCATCACCAGGGGCTGAAGATTTAATTGGCTGGCACCTGAATAATGGTCAGGATAAAGAGGCCTATTTTTATCCCGCATCTAAATTCCGGCAGAAATATTACCGTCCGGAGGTGATCGACAATATCCTGAAATTTTACGATGTTGACGAAGCAGTAGCCACTGCCAATTGGGGTGGTAGTGAATTTATCTTATCTTCTCTGCTCATCGAATCGCTCCCACCCATCGTAAATATTTTAAGTCCGGACGAAGGGGATGGTTTCTCATCAAATACCATCCAGTTGGGTTTTTCGGCGAAGTCGCCGGGAGGTGAGGGGATCACTGCCGTAAAGGTACTTATTGACGGCCGGCCTTCAGGGAACAACAAAGGATTTAAGCCGATTCGTAATGAAAATACCGCCAGGATTGGTGTTGATGTGCCGCCCAGGGATGTGAAGATATCCCTCATGGCCGAAAACAAACATGGATGGAGTGTTCCTGCCGAGGTGAATATTAAATGGAAAGGTGCAGTTCAGAGGGCTGAAGATATTCTCAAGCCAACCCTTTATATTCTGGCAGTAGGAGTAAGCGATTATCAGATTGATGATTACGACCTGAATTATGCCGCCAAGGATGCTGAGGATTTTGTAGTGGCCATGAAAACACAAAAGGGTGGCCTTTACAAAGATGTTAATACAAAAGTGCTGACAGATGCGTCTGCCACCAAAAACAATATACTGGATGGTCTCGAATGGTTGCAAAAGGAAACCACAAGCCGCGATATGGCCATGCTTTTTATATCAGGTCACGGTATTAACGACAACATCGGGACATTTTATTACCTGCCATACGAAGCCGATATCGAAAGTATCAGACGAACCTGTTTGATGTTTACAGAGGTAAAATACACAGTTTCGGCCATCCCCGGGAAAATCATTGTTTTTGCCGATGCCTGCCATTCGGGAAATCTGATGGGCAGCAAACGGCGGGCTCCCGACATTAATAACCTGGTAAATGAGTTGTCGGATGCCGAAAGTGGCGCCGTTGTATTTACCTCATCAACAGGTAAACAATATTCACTTGAAAATGAAACATGGGCCAATGGAGCCTTTACCAAAGCATTGATCGAAGGGATAAACGGGGAAGCTGATCTTTTTGGGAAGGGCATTATTACCATCAAGTCGCTCGATGCATTTATTGCCGAACGGGTTAAAACGCTAACCGATGGGCAGCAATCACCTACAACGGTGATCCCGCAAAGTATTCCGGATTTTCCCATCGGGGTTGTAGTTAGATAAGTGAGTTAATTCGTATCAAATTGTTTTTTGCTTAGATAAATTTGGTAATTTTATATTCGATGATGCTGAAATAAAAAAATTGTTATAAATGTTAAATAAAAAAATTTATACTCACTCACCATGAAAAAATTAGTATGTTCTTTTCTCGCAATTGCATATATTGCATTTTCTTTGAACTCTGTTGCCCAACAAGTTATCGCCTCTGCAGGAGGTTATTATGAGGGTGAAAACATCTCACTAAGCTGGACTTTAGGCGAACCCGTTATCGAAACCTTTGAAGGCAACGATATTATCCTCACCCAGGGGTTTCAGCAACCCTACAATTTTTACCTTCAGCAAATCCTGAATATTCCGATGGGCTGGGGCGGCATTTCAAGTTATCTCGACCCGTTAAACAAAGGTGTTGAAGAGATATTTTCCCCTTACCAGAGCGACCTGATCATTATGGCTTCGATGGATGGAGTTTACTATCCTGCACAAAGCGTCAACACGATAGGTAACTGGAATTTTGAAACCGGCTACCAGATCAAAGCCGAAAACGATTTTGATTTGACCATTACCGGTTCAAAAATCGAAAGCCCGGCAGTTGATCTTGCAGGAGGCTGGAACATTTTATCGGTGCTGAGTGCTTGTGATGTGGATGTTGCAAATCTGTTTTCAGGATTTGAAACACTACAAATCGTGAAAGATGTTGCTGGTGCCAATCTCTACTGGCCTGCTTATAACATCAATACCCTCGGAAATCTTGTTCCCGGGAAAGCTTATTTTGTGGCTGCAGCAGATGCCGGAACTGTTACTTTCCCTGAATGTGCAAAATCATCTGCCCATAGACCAACAATCCAAAAGCCGGTAAATACCACTCCCTGGAACGATCTGCACTACACCGCATCCTCGCACACCGTAGCTTTTCCTGCTGAAGTTTTCAAAGGAACAGGTATTTTGCCCGGTGATGTGATCGGGGCTTTTACGCCCGAAGGGCTTTGTGCCGGACAGTTAGAAATTACAAATCAAAGCACCAACACCGCCCTCACCGCTTTTGCCAACGATGAAATCACACCTGAAAATGACGGCTTTGAAACTGGCCAAATGTTACAATTCAAAGTTTACAGGCAGGAAACGGATCAGGAATTTGAAATCGAAGTAGTTTATGATCCTACGCTGCCAAACATGGGACAATTTGCCGGACATGGACTTTCTGCAGTTCAAAGCCTGAAACTGCAATCTTTGGAAATCGCTGAAAACTCAGCCATCATGTTTGAGGTTTATCCCAATCCTTCAAATGGCCAATTTAACCTTTGCATGAATAGCTGGCCTGAAAATCTGCAAATTCTCCTTATGGACAGCAGGGCACAGATTATCGAAAGTTTCGAATTGTCAAAAAAACCAAATGGCTCATTCCATGCGTTTGATCTATCATATTTGCCTAAAGGCGTTTATTTTTTAAAACTTTCTGATAATCAATTCAGCCAAATCAGGAAGCTCGTAATAAATTAAAAAAATATTTTGATTATGAAAAATCTAACCATAACCATTTCTAATGCTGAATATGAGAAATTGGGCATTAACAAGGAGAACCTGACTTTTTCAGAGCTCGTTGAAATTATTAAAAATGAAATCAGCAAACAACAACTGAATGTTGTGAATGAATATGCTGAAAAATACGGGATTTCAACGCTTACAATGGACGAAATTGATGAGGAAGTAAAAGCTGTAAGAAATGCAAAAGTTAATCATTGACACAAATATCCTGGTTTCTGCACTTATTCAAAAAAGCTATCCATATCTGATTGTTAGAGATTGCGTGCTAAATAGCAAGGTGCAAATTTGTATTTCCGAGCCTATTTTTAAAGAATACATGGAGGTTTTTGAAAGACCAAAATTTGCAAAGTATCCTGATTTTGTAGGTAAAGCCAGGGAAATGCTCTTGGAAATTGCAGATAGGGCCACCAAATATGAAACACGCATCAAGATCGAATTAATTAGCGATGCGGATGATAACAGATTTTTAGAATTGGCGCACACTTGTCAAGCTGACTTCCTGATAACCGGTAATTTGAAACACTTTACAATGAAGCAATTTCATAAAACGCGAATTATTTCTCCAAAGGAATATTGGGAAAATTACAAACCATTTTAAAAAATTGAAATTATTTATAACCATCAAAAATTAAATCATTATGAAACAATTTACACTCATTCTCACAGCAATCCTCCTTGGGTTGGCCACCATGGCCCAAACCCCGCAATCCTTCAGCTACCAGGCGATAGCCCGCACAGCCGATGGCGATCCGATCGTTAACCGCGACATATCGGTTAAAATCTCCATCCTTGCCGGAAGCGCTTCCGGTACGGTGGTGTACAGCGAACTGCACGATGCCAACACCAACAGCATGGGCTTGTTCAGTTTTGGAATCGGCAACCCTACAGAGGTGCTTTCCGGCGTTTTTAGCGAAATTACCTGGGGCGCCAACGACTATTTCCTCAAACTGGAAATGGACGAAACCGGCGGTAATAACTTCACCGAAATGGGTACCACCCAACTCCTTTCGGTGCCTTACGCGCTCTGGTCAGAATATACGGCACATCCCGAAGATGCCGATGCTGACCCGTTAAACGAGCTGCAAACCGTTACAAAAGTTGGCCAAACCGTAACGCTTTCAGGTGGCGGCGGTTCATTTGTGGACGATGTGGACGATGCTGATGCCGACCCATTGAACGAACTCCAAACTCTCTCCCAAAATGGACTGGATGTTACGCTTTCGCAAGGTGGCGGAACCATTAGCGTGGCCGACAACGACAACCAGCCCTACAACGAGTTGCAGCAACTCACCAAGGTGGGCAGCACCGTTACCCTCTCGCAGGGTGGCGGCAGCTTTACCGATGCGGTGAACGATGCCGACTATAACCCCGGCAATGAACTACAAAACCTGAGCAACACCAAAAACGGAATCCAGGTTACCCTCAACATTTCCAACGGAACAGGAACCACCGTAGATGTGACCGACACGGATGCCGATCCGGTAAACGAACTCCAGACCCTTTCTCAAACCGACTATAATGTTACACTTTCGCAAGGTGGAAGCTCCATTATGACCGGCGTAAAAAGTTACACCCAGGCCCAAATTAATGCTATGACCCCATACAACGGCCTTACCATTCATAATTCCACCACCAATTGTATTAACTACTACTACCTGAACAACTGGTTTGAAGCGTGCGGAACCTGCACCCCACAGCCCACCCAGGCTGAAGCCGGGGACGACCAGGCTTTTTACGATGAAACCCTCACAGCTACACTTGCCGCCAACACCCCTGAACAGGGAACCGGTCTTTGGACCGTTGTTATCGGCGAAGGTGGCAGCTTTGATGATGCCGGCGACCCTGCCGCTACCTTTACAGGTGAACCTTGCAGGGATTACACACTTGAATGGGACATATCCAACACCTGCGGCTCCAGTGCCGACCAGGTGGGAATCACATTTTTTGCCACTCCAACGCAGGCCTTTGCCGGAAACGATACCGTGGTTGAAGGCGGTGATGTTTCATTGTACCTTTCCGCCAATACGCCCGAAATTGGCAACGGCTTATGGAGCGTGTTGAGCGGCGAAGGCGGTACTTTTGAAGATGACAGCAACCCGGTAACACTCTTTACAGGCCTGCCCGAAATTAATTATACCCTGCGTTGGGAGATTTACACTGCATGCGACACTACTTACGATGAAGTTACCGTGGCCTTTTACACCTGGCAATGCGGAAGCCCATATACCGATGCCCGTGATGGACAAACTTATGAAACCGTGCAAATAGAAGAACAATGCTGGATGGCTGAAAACCTGGCATATTTGCCAGAGGTTAGCCCCTCATCCCAGGGAAATAATACTGACTCCTATTATTATGTTTATGATTACCAGGGCACCGATGTTGCCGAAGCCAAAGCTACTGAGAATTACCAAAATTACGGTTCACTATACAACTGGCCGGCATCACTTACTGCTTGCCCCACCGATTGGCATTTACCAACGGATGCAGAGTGGACTGTATTAACCGATCATCTCGGTGGCACTGGTGTGGCAGGCGGCAAAATGAAGAGTACCCGCACAGCACCGGACCCGCATCCCCGCTGGAATTCTCCAAATACCGGAGCTACTAACACCAGCGGTTTTTCAGGCCTTCCGGGCGGCACCCGCAGTACCAATGGTACATTCTACTATTTGGGCAACTTCGGTTACTTCTGGAGTTCTACTGAGCACTCTACTACGTACGCCTGGGGCCGGAACTTGGGCTATAGCGGTGACAGGGCTACAGAAGACCCGCCACTAAGGGTTTTGGTTTTTCTGTGCGTTGTTTGAGGGATTTATAGACTATTTTGTTATTTGACTATTTTATTATTTTACTATTACCCCCGCCGGAGGCGGGGCCGAAATTTTTTTTAGAAATGGGAATGCATTACGATTTACCGGTTTACAAGTCGTGTTACGATTTATTATTGGAAATTTTTCAGTTTGTAAAGAATTTTGGGAGGGAATACAAATACACCGTAGGCGAGAGTTTGAAAAAGCAAACCATTGATTTGCTTACGCTGATATTCAGGGCCAACAGCCGCCCTGATAAAGAACATGTTTTGCAGGAAGCACGCGAAAGTATTGAGGTTATAAGGCTTTTCATAAGGCTTATGAAAGACATGCACCAAATCAATTTAAAAACGTTTGTACAAGTTAATAAAAAGGTAGAGGAGGTATCAAAACAGTTGACAGGCTGGCAAAAAGCCATGCGAAAATGAATTTTTGGCCGGAGTCCTTTTGTGTTACGGCACAGGGGAGTGTGCCCGTTAAATCCGGTAGCCCGCTGCTATTGTGCCATCCCGGAGCAAATTTGCAAAATGATGGTACACAGCAGCAAAAATTTAATCAGTGGTTACTTTTACGTCAGGCCTTCCGGGCGGCAACCGCAATACCAATGGAACATTCAACAATTTGGGCAACAACGGTTACTTCTGGAGTTCTACTGAGAACTCAACAACAAACGCCTGGAACCGGAACTTGAACTATAACAATGACAATGCAAACAGAAACAACAACACTAAGGGTTTTGGTTTTTCTGTGCGTTGTTTGAGGGATTTAACCTGAAGCCCCGCCCAATAGTGCTGAGCAAAGTCGAAGCACGGCGGGGTTTTTATTTATTCATGTGCAGCAGCGCACAGGCAGCTTTGACAGCCATGAGATACGGCAGCATGGAAGACTTGGTGCAGCGCACCCAAAATCTTTGTAGTAGTAAAAATGTCCCCCTGGTGGATGATGAGGTGCAGCGCACCGGAACATTAATTCGGCCATGTTGATATTGCGGTGCGCTGCACCTTGAAAAAACATTACCTACAAAAAAATCTATAAATATGTTGGGGCTCTGCCCCTGGCATATTCTAATTTGATAATATTATTTCATGCAACTCTCCCTTTTCGATGAAACAACGCCTTTTGTTTTAACCGAAGAACTCTTTGCCGCCTATTTCGAGTGCCGGAAAAATAAACGCAATACCATAAATGCACTTCTTTTTGAAAAACATTTTGAAAAAAATCTTTTCCTCCTGGAAGAAGAAATCAAAACCGGTCACTACACACCCGGTCGCTCCATCGCCTTCATCGTAAACAAACCCGTAAAGCGCGAAATCTTTGCAGCGGACTTCCGCGACCGTGTGGTGCACCACTGGCTCATTGCCAAGCTCAACCCGCTGTTCGAGCGAATATTTATCAACGACAGCTACGCCTGCCGCACCGGAAAAGGAACACACCTGGGCATAAAACGGGTGGATGAATTTATTAAAACCTGCTCAATCAACTATAAATCCGATTGCTACATCTTGAAGTTAGACATTGCCGGATTTTTCATGCACATCAATCGAAAAATCCTTTTTAAAAGACTGCTCAATTTCATTCTAAAAAACTATACTTCCGATGACAAATCACTTGTTTTGGAAATATGTAAAACAATAGTGTTTAACAATCCGGCTGAAAACTGCATCATTAAAGGTAAGAAAAATGACTGGGAAGGCCTTCCAAAAAACAAAAGCCTTTTCTACAGCTCTTCAGGTTGCGGCTTGCCAATTGGCAATTATACAAGCCAGGTGTTTGCCAATTTTTACCTGAATCCTTTCGATCACTTTATTAAAACAACATCAAACATTCAATACTATGGCCGTTACGTAGATGATTTTGTTATTGTTCATCCAAACAAAGACCACCTAAAATCACTTATCCCAAAAATCCGCAACTACCTGCAAATGGAATTGCGCCTTGAACTTCATCCCAAAAAAATCTACCTGCAGCATTTCACCAAAGGGGTGCAATTTCTTGGTGCGGTCATCAAGCCCCACCGCATTTATATCGCCAACCGCACCAAGGGCAATTTTTACCATGCCATCCAAAAGCAAAACAAAATAGCCCGGGATCATAAGCCGACCAAAGAAGAACGGGCAGCGTTTTTAAGCAGCATGAATTCGTATCTCGGCATTTTAAAACACTACAAAACATACAGGCTGCGCAAACGGATGATCCGCAAACATCTTTCGGGCTGGTGGGA
>JABMQA010001252.1 GCA_013203545.1 Bacteroidota bacterium | reverse complement strand
TAAATACGCAAGATTCTCTGCCATCCAACACTGCTCCCCAATCTGCACTGTCGCATATTTATTTCCATCTCTTTCATCAATAAGCGTATCGCCACAGTTTAAAAACGGCACAAACCCAAACGCCACATTCATCTCATCCCTTGTTGTATCACAAGCCGTCGAAATCTGCCATTGCAGGATATAATGCTCATTCACCTGCCCAAGAAATATTGAATTGGGATTATTGGGTGTTGTAACCTGTCCACCTTCACCTTGAATAATGTTCCATAATCCTTCACCAATTTCAGGGATGTTGGCTGCTAATGTTGTCCATGAACCCTGCAATCCTAACTGGTCTTCACCCGCATTGGCCTGTGTGGGGATGGTGAAGAAATCAACCATCACGGTGTCGGTAGATGCTTCGCAGGCTGTGGATATTTCCCACATCAACTGGTAAGTTGTGCAGGGTTGGCCGGTAAAGGTTGCGGTTGGATTGCTGATATCATCAAAAGTGCCGCCTTCACCGGATAAAATTAGCCAGGCACCACTTCCAACCACGGGTTGATTGGCATCAAGCACAACACTCATATTATCATCATTTATGGTGATATCTTCTCCTGCATCAGCCTGTGTAGGGATAGCGTAGAACTCGATCCCAACGGTATCTGTGCTGGATGCGCATTCAGTGGATACAGACCAGGCCAATTCATAGATCGTGCAGGCGAGGCCGGTAAATTCGCTGTGTGGGTCGTTGTAATTTGCAAAGGTACCACCTGTGCCGGAAATGATAGTCCATTCGCCCATGCCGTTTTCGGGTGACAGGGCATTGAGCTGGATGGTGGTTTCTTCGGTATTTACAACCGTATCCTGTCCGGCATGCGCTTCGGAAGGCGTATTGTTGTAGGTTACCTTCATATAATCTGATTTGGAGCCACAGCTTGTTGAAATGATCCATCTCAGGTAGTAAGTTCTGCAATGTGTTCCGTGAAATTTGGTGTTGGGATCGGTTTCATCTTCGAAATATCCGTAGTAGCTGCTCAGCTTTTCCCACACGCCTTCGCCCACTGCCGGAGTATTGGCAGCCAACTGTGCAACGGTGGTGCTGTCGGTGTGGGTCTGATCCGGGCCTGCATTGGCAACGCTGGGTTGTGGAGTACACTCGCCGCAGGCTTCAAACCAGTTGGCGCCGTTAAAGTAGTTGAGGCAGTTGGTGGTGATGTTGAAAATTTGCATCCCCACATTTGGGTTTTCGAGTGCATCGCGCTCCTCCGTGGTCATTGATTGTATGCCGTTGCCGGAAGTGGTTGAATGCATTGCATAGGGTACACTCAGCAATTGAACCGTGCCAAAAACCTGAAACTCCCCGGTGTTGCCGATGTCGATTTGTTCTTCAAGAAAACACTCGCCATCCGGCCAGTTGATCTGCCCAAAAGCGCCAAACAAGACATCACCGGCGCCAATATTCAGGTTGACCAAGCCCTGTGAGTTGGTTGTAACCGCGTGTTGTTCCTCATAAATGATTTCAACAGCAGGGTCGTCTTTGTGGATTAAAAACTTAAGGTTGACATCCTGCAAAGGTACGACCTGACCGGTTTCGTTGCGGACGATGGTTTGAAATTTGAAGGCCTGCGGGGCTTGTGAATAAGCCTGTAATGTTAACAAGGCTGCTATAAGCAAGGGTAATAGTTTTTTCATAACGTGTGGTTTTTGCTTGTAAAGATATGGATTTTTTTTAAATGTTTTAAAATATACTTTTCAATTTGTTAAGGGCATAAATAATCTATTGATCTTGATTCCATCTGGTGCAAGTGAACTGACGGTATGTTATCCACAAAAACCCGGCAGCATCGCCAGACCGTCTTTTGACTTACCCGGTGTTTCATCCCATAGCCATCAGGCTAAGGATAAATTCATCAGTAAAACAAAAAAAACGGAGGTAATCGGAGCTCAAACAGCAGAAATAACTTTCAACCCAGCATGGGTTGAACTATTGTAGATGAGAGCTCCCGGATTGAATAGACCAAAACCCAGTATGAGTTTGACTATAAACCGATATGACTATACCTGTGAATTTCGTGAATTTTTCCCTATTCAACACGTTGAGGTACGCTGCGAAAATTTCATCTGAAAGGCACATTTGAATTTCATCGTTAGAAAAAATCTCATGCAAAACACAAAAATCAAAGCTGAAAATCATTGAAAAGATTTCTCCCTTCAACACTTCGCTGCGCTTGTGTTTCCAGTCGAAATGACATGGCTTT
>JABMQA010001251.1 GCA_013203545.1 Bacteroidota bacterium | reverse complement strand
GTAGTTTCCTCCGCCAAGAACCTCAGTTAAAACACCAGCACCTACGCAGATTTCCTCACCGATATTGGGATCGATATCAAACAAGCCAATTTCATCTCCCGGCTGCATGGCCAGTTCTTCAATGTTGGCTTCGAGGATGTAAATGGTCATAGGGTTGTAAGGGGAGAACCAGATTGTTTCAAAATATGTTGATGGTATTTCTGGAATATTCACTATAACTGTATTGGATGGAGATGATTCGCCATTGGAATACACAGCAGTTACATAATATTCATATGTCCCATCAGGAACATCAATGTTTATATATTCTTCTGAAGTTATTATTGATGAGTTAATCTTTAATCCATTTCTGAAGACATTGTAACCATTGACCCCATTAATGCAAGGGGCTTCCCATCCAAGCAAAACATCATTATCAACAACTAAAGCAATAAGGTTTTGAGGTGGATTTAGATTTGTCGCACACCCGGTAAAAGCAAGGTCCGCATCCGTAAGAATGAAGTTATCGATATAATAATACTGGGCCGGTTCGATCAAGTTTTCCGGGTTGATAGCCTGATACACAAATGGAACGGTATAGGATCCATCACCATGGTCGAAGACGTATTTCGACCCACTGCCCATATAGGACTGCCACATGGCATTAGTCAGGGTGGTAACATTGTTATTTTGCGAATAGGTGTTATTGAGCACATTATATCCTATGCAATAAATATCCGGGCTAATGTTATCGCCGATTCCGGGAATGTCGGTATCGATCCAGGAGAAGAACAGTTTGGAGCCATCCATTGTGGAAGCCACATACGGCCTGTTATCTTCTGCCACAGGTGTGCCGCCGTAATAAGGGAATTCACCACGGAAGGTTTTCAGGGTACAGAGTGTATCACCAATCCAATTTTCTCCTCCATCGGGTGAGAAAACGTGCATTAATGCCACACAACCTAAACAGCCTATATTCCCACCATACGATGTGTAAATACTCCATTCCTGGCTACTAATACCAACATCAAAGATCAAATGCGGATTTCCGGCATTGTCAACCGTCATTCCAAATTCAAATGCTGTAGCAAAGGGAATATCTTTTCTGTCAGGGATGGGCTGTCCATAAAACTGTTCAAGAATATCATCGGTGATGAAATTTAAAATCGCTGGAATACCATCATCTCCTCCCAATTGGACATTGTAAGGGCCATCCCAGTTTTCTCCACTATCGGTTGTTTTATAAAGGATCGGATAATAACAACCATTGGAGTTGTTTAGATTTTCATCGTTGTTGCTCAGGTAGCCGATATATCCGATCTGCCCATTGGGAGAGAAAGCAACTTTTACATCTGCCACATCGGCAAGTGAACCAGTAAAGCTTAATCCTCCGCCCGGCATTTCAATAATTTCCTGCTCCATTTCAAACTCACCTGTTTCATGATTATAATGACCTGAGGTTACAATCATGTTATCGGTATAATCCAAATAGCCATCAATTTTGGCCGGATCGACCGCAATGGCCAATCCCTGGCTTGTAACGGTAAAAGCTGAAGGAACGCCCTGCAAGAAATCTCCTGAAGTAGTTAAGTTATGTTGTATTGGTGAAGTTGAAGATGCAAATTGCTGTGCGCCGTAAGCATATCCACCCCAAGTTCCACCATTGCTTGCATCCAGTGTAGCGGCAAAATAGCCAAATGCTGCATTGGTTGGTTCAGAATTTCCTTCAGGATTGTAAAAACCACCCTGTGGATAACGGGCATCCCAACCATCGGGAAGCGTGGGGTTGTAAACCTGGTTGTTAACCGTGAATGTTTCACCTCCATCAACTGAATAGTCATAAGCGAGGTAACCGGATCCTGGCCCCCAGGGCGGCCCAAGCATCCGGTGTACGAAACTTACCGAATTAATGTTATCATCAGCCCAGAGGAATTGGCGTTGCCCCAAAAGCCCGAATCCATTGGCTGAACCTCCGATCTCACGGATAATAATGCTCCTGCTGCCATCGGACTGAACAGGTTGTGCAAATGGTCTGTAAGGTGTTGGATTGGCCTTTTGAATGATATGCTCCGGGAGGGCATTGTTTGGGGCAAATGATTCAATAAGATTGTCTCTCTTTAAACGAAGTGTATTTTGCCCGAAAATCGAGCCCACACAAATGAATAGTGCTATAAAATAAATCATTTTTTTCATGTGTATAACATTTTGTAAGCGTTTAAAATTCAATAAAATAAAAATAAGCTAAGAGATTAAATTATTATGATCGTACTCCGCTCTGCATGGACAGTGTTAATTACAGCGGTTGGTGCTTAAACTTGCTAACCCCAGTTTCTGTAAAGATCTATTTCAATTTCATAACCTTATTTTTTACTGCTTGACTAATCTTGATACTTTTATCTGATCCTTACTTTTTATCATTATGAGATAGATTGCAGGATCCAAACTGGTAAGGTTTATTGTAGTCTTATTCTCAAATGTCCCTGAGAGTAAATTGGCCCCAAGCATATTCAATATTATCCAATCGTAATATCCTGGAAGAGAGGAATTCAAATGAAGAATATCCATTGCAGGGTTAGGCATTATGCTTACATCCATTTCATTATCCTGTTGACCAATCCCGGTTGTTTGCTCTACTACCTCACCAATATAAGTGCCCAACGAAACGAAATGAATATCACCGAAAAGGTATTTCACAACCAGGTCATCAGCAATGGCTTGACTACCCTTTTTCCAAATTTTTATCCCAATAGGATTGCCCTGTAAATAACCTTCAATTTCTTCCGTTTCCGGGTCATCCATCGACGTGGTGATGATGATTGGATTTTCCGGCTTTCCATCATAAACGACAGATCCAACACAAACATCCCCGTCAAATACACCAACCTCATCACCGGCAGACATATCTTCGCCGGGCGCAAGCATGACGTGCATTGGCATAAACGGATGGTTACTCCATGCAGGTGTGAAATAATCAGATTTTTTCGGTTGCACTGTGTATATCGGTTGCTGTTGCGTATCCGTTGGTGCTGTAATGGTGAGCACTGCATCTCCGCTTACC